>JBLFXD010000823.1:0-3467 GCA_047611045.1 Planctomycetaceae bacterium
GCGGCCAATCTCGGCGGCCGGTTCGTAATCATCAAACGGTTCTGGTAGCGGAACGTCGCTCGTCGCCGACTGAGTACGTGCGGAAGTCGGTGCCCCGCCGTCAACGAGTTCATCCATCACGCCCGAGAAACTGGCAAAGTCCTCAGCAAGAACCATCGTCGCCCAAAGCTCACGCAGCTCCAACTCAAGGTCCGAGTTCTCGCGAACTACCGCCTCAAGATCCGGCTGCCGCCCGTTCTGCGAACCATTCGCGAGCTGCTCGATGAGTAGTGCTAGCCGTTCATCTCGATCGGTCAAGACGGTCTCCCCATCCTTCCTCTGGCAACCCGTCATCGACGGTGATCAGTTGTTCGAGAAGATCGCTGGAAATTGACGTCGGAAGAAATCGAACCGACCCATCCAGTATGCCGACATGTGACACTCCGGAATTCACAGGTCTAGCATCGGTAAAACGAAACTCTGAGTCGTGGTAGCTTGAAATCCCCTGTCCGGGAACAGCATTTATGTCCCAAGACATTTGGCCAACGTAGAGATCACGTGGTTCCATCCAGTGAACTCCGGATGTTGCCGATTCGGCGATACAAATCGTGTTTGCGGTCCCGTCTGTGATATCGCTAAGCCTGACACTTCTATCTACTTGCCAAACTGAACGTGGACCAACTATCGCTAAGAAGTTGGTTTCTAAACCTCGGTTGGTATCGCCGGATTCAGCAGGGCATCGAAGCCGCGACTGAGCGAAGTGTTGGGACTTCGCCGCTGCCTCACGATTATGTGGACTGTCCCAAGGTTCGTTTAGCTTGATCCTGTCATACAATTCGTGTTGCTCCATATACGGCAAAATAAGCGTTCGCCAACTGTGAAGCCGTTTGCCCGAGTCGTTTGTCGTGAATGGAGGCGGAAAGCAATCATAGTCATTGTGATAGTTGTGTACGGCGATCATGATTTGCTTCATGCTGGATTTGCAGATTGATCGAAGCCGAGCGTCGCTGGGCTTGCCCAGTTTGGTAATGAACCAGAGGCAAGCGAGAATGCACACGATGCCCGAGAGATAGAGGCCTCGCAGGCAAAGCAGTTTCAATAGTTTCCGTAGACGGGTAGGGGCTGGTTCTGTCTTGGTCATTACCTACTCCCGAGGCAGTGATAATCGCAGTTTCATTCGGCAAGTGCAGCGTGGTGGCCGGGGATGCCGAGGTTGATTCGGTAGAGGCCGCTGCCGGCGGTGATGTAGAGGGCTTTGCTCTGATCGTTGCGGCCGAAGACGCAGTTTGTCGGAAGAATTGGCGTCTGGATGTAGGCCAGTTCGTGGCCGAACGGGTCGAACACCACGATGCCGAAGCGGCTTTGCGATCGCACGGCGGCGTAGATGTGCCCTTCCTTGTCGACGGTCATTCCGTCGATGCCGGTTTCGTTGCCGAAGTTATGCAGGACGGTTTTTGCTCCGAGCGAGCCGTCCTCGTTGACGACAAACGCGTTCAACGTCATGCGGCCGGGAGTGGCTGGTTCCTTGTCGAGATCCGCCGTCGCGCTGCCGTTGTCAGTTTCGGCGACGTAGAGCGTTTTCTGGTCGGGAGACAGCATGACTCCGTTTGGCTTGTCGACAGCCTGAGTGGCGATCTGAAGTTTGCCGTCCGGGTCGAGACGGAACAGGTTGAACCGGTCGAGTTCCAGTTTCTCGGGACCGACGTACTTCGGATCGCTGAAGTAGATTCTTTCTTTGCGGTCAATGACCAGGTCGTTCGGCGAGTTGAATCGTTTGCCTTCGAACTTCGAGACAATCGGCATCACCGTTCCGTCAGACAGGAACTCGACCAGTGCTCGATGCCCGCCCAGCGGCGACGCGCAGCAACCGATTAGTCTACCGCCGCGTGTAAACATCAGGCCGTTGCCCATTCCGCTGTCGGGGCAGAGGACCGTGATCATTCCGGACTTCGGGCCAAACTTCATCACTCGGGCCGGCCCTGAATCAAACGGCTGCGCGAAGTCGCTGAAGTAGACGCACCCGTCCGAGCCAGAAGCTGCGCCCTCGGTGAACCCGCCCTCTTCCCACAACGTTTCGAGCGTTGCTCCAGCAGGAACGATTCGCGAGTCGCCGGAAACCGTCAATTCCTCGCCGTGGCCATTCGAAAGCGAAGTGCTCATCAATGTGCCAATCAGTATTGCTGTCATCAATCGATTCATTTCAGGATCCCCCAATCGTGTTTGTGACTTGTCCGGGTGAAGTTTCCGATTCAGGTGTGCCCTGCGCCAACCGATCGGCGACGATTGTGTCGATGAAGAGTTGGCTGGCGTGGAACATCAGCATGGGAAATACGGCGAAAGGGACTGCCATGCCGCCAGCAACGGCCGCTCCGCCGAACACTTCCGGGTCCGTTGCCAGGTAGACGCCGATGGGCAGCGTCTTCTGACTTCCGGCAAACGAAGCGGCGATGCGGTCTCGACGGTCGAAGCCGAAGATGCCGCCGCCGTACCAGGCAACGGCCAGGGCGACAACGTGCATCGCCACACAGCACGCCCAGACGAGTAGGACCGCGGTCAACTGTGTGCCGATGTCTGCCTTCTGAAGTTGCACGCCGCCGCCGAGTGCGCTCAGGAAGACGAGCGACAGGATGCACGATTGAGCGACGACTCCGATGGTGGTCTTGTTCTTCGTGGCGAAGTCGGCGGCTTTCTTTGGAAATCTGAGTGCCTGACCGAGCAGCGTGGGAATCAGCACGACGAGCACGAGTCTCGATGCAAGATACCCGGCATCGAGATTTGCCGACTGCGACGTTCCATAGTTCAACCAGAATGGCGTCAACGCGAAACACGCCGTGTTGGTCACCAGCGTGGTCAGCAGCGAAACGGCGTCGTTGCCGCCGGCCTTGCGAGTCCACACGGACGCTGCTGCCAGTGTGCAGGGCGTCGTGGCGGCGATCATCAACCCGATGCGAAAGTCGGGCGTCATCTGAAAACGCATCAGAAAAACACCAAGAATCGGCAACAGGCCAAAGTTCACGAGGCATGCCCAGACAACCGGCGCAGGAGCTTTGAACGAGGCCTTCAACTGCTGGCTGTTCAGGCTGAAAGCCATCAGCAGCAGAACAAAGGCCGTCAGCGGCGTGGTTGGGACGAGCGACTTGAAGCTCTCGACAGAGTCCGGAGAACTCTGCGAACCGATCACCAGCCCCGACGTGATTAATGTCAGGAGCGAAAGCAGGAACCAGCGGCGTTTCGCGAACTCAAGCATGGACGCTTCGATCATCCTGAAAGGGGAACCACGGAAGTCACGGAAACAATTTCTTGTCAGGTTTAGCTTTCCGTGTAATTCCGTGTTTTCCGTGGTCAACTGATTCTTTGACTATTCGGGTTTCTGAAGGTGCTGGACCCAGGCGGGGGGGATGTTGGGGAAGATCCAGTCTCGGCGAATTCTTTGCTTATCGCAGTAGTCGCCCATTGTTTTGTCGATTGATTTAAGCCGGGCTCGTTCT
>JBLFXD010000824.1:0-3464 GCA_047611045.1 Planctomycetaceae bacterium
ATCGCCGCCGGCATCTGCCTGTTGACCGAAGACCGCAAAGGACAGGGGCTGATTCTGAATCAGAGCGTGCTGGAAAACTTCGGTCTCCCGAACCTGTCACGGTTTTCGGCGGGAGGGTTGATCCAGAAGAAACGCGAACGGAGTACCTTTCAAGGTTACGTTGAGCAGTTGCAGATCAAAGTGTCGGAGCCAGCGCAAAGAGCGGGTAACCTTTCCGGAGGGAATCAGCAGAAAGTGGTTCTGGCCAAATGGCTGGAACGCGATGCTGAAGTCATCATCTTTGACGAGCCGACGCGAGGCATTGATGTCGGTGCCAAATTCGAAATCTATCTGCTGATGCACAAACTGGTGGAGCAGGGCAAAGCCATCCTGATGATCAGCAGCGAGCTGCCCGAAGTACTCGGAATGGCCGATCGCATCGTCGTGCTGCACGAAGGCCGGGTGAAGGGCGAGATCAGCGACGTCAAGTCAGCGACGCAGGAGTCGATCATGAGTCTTGCCGTTAAGTAAGTATTTACGATTTCACACGCAGCGGCGTGATCGAGTATGGGAAGTGTTCTGTGAAACGATTTGTGATCAATAATAGTTCTCTCATCGTGCTTCTGGCACTATGTATTTACTACAGCGTTGTGACGCTCGCGCCATTTCACCCAAATAACGCGGCAGCAGGTCGTGAAGTCGCCTCAGCGATTCTGAGTGACGTGCAGAAAACGCCGACCGTCGTGATCATCACTCGCGACACGAAAGACGATCGGGCATTTGCGGAAGCGGTCCGCGAGACAATCGAACTTGGCGGCGGATCGATTCTAGCCGTCGTACATGGTGATCCGCTTGACGCTAGCGCTGCCTTGAAGCATGTCGGCGATTCGTTCGAGAGGCTCGATGCCATTGCAACGATTCATGCCGTTTCGGGTTGGGGGGTGTTAAAGCGTGACAGCCTCAAGGAAAAAGCGGAAAAGTATCCCAGTTTCAGCGGAGTCAGCGTCTTCAAACCGCGGAGCTACACATGGCCAAGTTTTCTCACTTGGGGGAATCTTCGCAATGTCATCAACCAAAATGCCGTGATTGCGATTATCTCAATCGGGATGACGATGGTCATCATCACAGCTGGAATCGACCTTTCCGTTGGGAGCGTCTTTGCAGTGTGTGGCGTTACAACGGCTGTTTCAATTTACCATCTTGGCGGCGGCGTAGACGCTGGCATTCCTGGGCTGCTCGGATGCAGTCTTATTGGAGTTGGCGCTGCTTGTCTTTGCGGTGTCTTCAACGGGATGATGGTGACGTGGTTCCGCGTCCCTGCTTTCCTCGTAACGCTGTCAGTGATGATGATGGCACGCAGCCTTGCATTGCAGATTGCCGTAAGACACCAGCAGAGTGTCGGTGGTGGCGGGACGCCTGAAGCTGTCGCGATTGGATCCGAAGCATTTAGTTGGCTCGGCAACGGCGCGATCCTTGGAGTTCCAAATCCGATTTTGCTCATGCTAGGACTGTACGCTGCTGCTCATATCACGATGACGAGAACGTCAGTCGGACGATACATCTACGCCGTGGGCGGAAATCCCGAAGCGGCTCGCCTCTCGGGGGTACCGGTTTCGGGGGTGCTGATTTTTGTCTACGCGAGCTGTGGAGCGATGGCTGGGATCGCTGGAATCGTTGACGCGTCACAGTTTGAAGGCGGCCGACCGATCGCCGGGGGGACCTATGAACTTCAAGTGATTGCGGCTGTCGTGGTTGGTGGAACAAGTCTCAGCGGTGGCGAGGGAACAATGATGGGCACTCTGGTGGGGGCGTTGATGATTGCCGTCATCAATAACGGCCTAAACATGGCCGGCGTTCAAGCGTATGAGAAGTTGTTCGTCTTCGGTGCCCTCATACTTGTTGCGGTTCTGTTGAATGGTTTTAAGACTCGGAAGTAGCGTCAAGCAAGCACTGCGTCGATGACGTGGCCGTGGACGTCGGTGAGGCGGCGGTCGATTCCGTTGTGGCGGAACGTCAGGCGTTCGTGATCGAAGCCGAGCAGGTGGAGAATTGTTGCGTTTAGATCGTGGATCGATGAAACGTTCTCGACCGCTTTGAATCCGAGTTCGTCGGTCGCGCCGTAGCTGGCTCCGCGTTTGACGCCGGCTCCGGTCAGGAATGCGGTGAAGCCGTTGGGATTATGGTCGCGGCCTTGAGCACCCTTCTGGAACATCGGCATGCGGCCAAACTCGGTACACCACACAACGAGCGTGTCGTCGAGCAGGCCTCGTTGCCGCATGTCGTGAATCAATGCCGCTGACGGCTGGTCCATGACTCGGCCATGGATATCGTATTGTTCTCGGAGTTTCTGATGACCGTCCCAGTTCAGCCGCCCGCCACTGGCGTACGCTCCGTTGAAAAGTTGAACAAACCGCACACCCTTCTCAATGAGTCGCCGCGCGAGAATGCAGTTTTTCGCATAACCGGACTTCAGCTCATCTTCAGAATCGTCTGCACCGTACATCTTCAGCGTGTGGTCGGACTCGGTCGACAGGTCGCTGATTTCGGGGACGGACAACTGCATTCGCGCGGCGAGCTCGTAGCTGGCGATCCTCGCGGCAAGGTTGTTGTCTTGCGGATTCTTCTTGAGATGCTCGTCGTTCAGTAGTCGAAGCAGTTCCCTTGCTGCACCGTCACTTCCGGGCGTTACTGATTTCGGAGGGAGAAGATTGCTGATTGGCTGGGCAGCGTTAAATGGCGTTCCCTGGAATACCGCGGGCAGGAAGCCCGAGCCCCAGTTGTTGACACTCGCCTGGGGAACTCCACGCGGATCGGGGATCGCGACAAAGGCCGGGAGGTTGCGATTCTCCGAGCCGAGGCCGTACGTCACCCACGCGCCGATACTAGGAAAGCCGTCCTGAACGAACCCGGTCGAGAGAAAGTTTTCAGCCGGGCCATGCGTGTTGGATTTACTGGTCAGCGAATGAACGAAGGCGAAATCGTCGACCTGTTTCGCGAGATGCGGGACCATGTCCGAGACCATCTTGCCGGTCTCCCCACACGGTCGGAATTTGTACTGAGGTCGTGCGAGGTTTCCGGCCGGCCCCTGAAACGTGACAGACGGACCGCCGGGCAGAGGCTTACCGTCCTGCTTGATCAACTCGGGTTTGTAATCCCACGTTTCAAGCTGACTGCAGGCTCCCGCGCAGAAAATGACGAGAACATTCTTCGCCTTTGGAGCCGACTGCGGCTGCCGCGGCGCGTTTGGGGCATCTGGTCTGATCGACGGCGACCAGGGTTGCTCTTTGGCTAATAGATCCTGATCAGCGAGTAGTCCCGCCAGGGTAATCGCGCTGAGTGTCGACGACGTGTCGGCGAGAAACCGGCGACGGTCAAGCAGGCCGCGCCCGGCGTTGGTCAGCAGTCTGGATTCCGGATGATTCTTCATTGAACACTCGTTCTGGAGTATGTCTCAGGCGCGTTCTGAAACTCAGGCGCGTTCTGAA
>JBLFXD010000825.1:0-3456 GCA_047611045.1 Planctomycetaceae bacterium
GCAGGCCATCCTGCCCGAAGACGCATCGGCCGACGGCTTTGATAACAACGGCGACGCGCTGGCCGTTTCGACCGAACTCATGCAGGCATACCTGGAAGCTGCTGAAGCGGCACTCGACGAGGTCTTCGGTCCGGACAAAGAACCGCCGCGAGTCAACGTGACGTTCCCGCTGAGCAAAGATGTTCAGGGCAAGATCGACACACAGTTTCGACAGACGGAAGACGGAGTCGCGCTGTTCGACTGCGGCTACTGTCCGTCGTCGTTCCGAACGTTCATCTCGAAAGTGCCCGGTACTTACCGAGTGAAGATCCACGCGAAAGCGTTTCAAAGCGACAAGCCGGTCACGATGAGTGTTCACGGTGGCGACGTCATCGTCGGCCGACGCCCGAAACATCTGGTGGGCCACTATGACCTCCTGCCCGGCAGGATGACGGTCATCGAATTCGAGGACCGCATCGGCTTCCGAGACACATTTCATCCCAAGCCGTACGGCATCGGAAACACTCGCCGGCAGAATCAGGAATGGGATGGTCCGGGCATCGTCATCGGCGATATTTCGGTAGAAGGCCCGCTTGAACCCTGGCCGCCGTTAAGTCGCGCCGCCTTGCTGGGCGATCTCGATGTGGCCAGCGCGGGAGCTGACGATGCAAAGCTGATCCTGGCGAAGCTTCTTCCGCAGGCATACCGCCGCCAAGTCACCGTCGAAGACGTCGCCCGACATCTCGCACACGTCACGAAAACACTCGACGAGGGCCGGCCATTCGAGGATGCGTTGCGACTCGGCCTGAAAAGCGTTCTCTGCTCGCCGAGCTTTCTGTTCTTCGAGGAGCCGAACGATTCGGCAGCCGGGCACATTTCCGACGAAGCTCTGGCAGCGCGGCTGTCGTACTTTCTGTGGAGCAACCAGCCTGACGACCGACTGCTGAAGCTGGCCGCCGCCGGACAACTCCACGAACCGGCTGTTCTGAAAGCCGAAGTTGAACGACTACTCAAAGATCCGAAGGCAGCGGCGTTTACCGACAACTTCACCGGCCAGTGGCTCGACCTTCGCGACATCAGCTTCACCGAACCGGACCGCACGCTTTATCCGGAATTCGACGAGCTGCTCAAGGTGTCGATGGTCAAAGAGACGCATCGATTCTTCGAAGAGATTCTCGACAACGATCACAGCCTGCTGGAGTTCGTCGATTCAGACTGGCTGATTCTCAACGAACGATTGGCGAGTCACTACGAGATCGAAGACGTCACCGGTCAGGAATTCCGCATCGTCAAACGCCCGCCGAACAGTGTTCGCGGCGGAGTGCTGACGCAAGCCAGCGTTCTGAAAGTAACGGCCAACGGCAGCAACACTTCTCCGGTCGTCCGAGGCGTCTGGATGCTGGAAAACATCATGGGCGAGCACATCCCTCCTCCACCCGCCGGAGTCCCCGCCATCGAACCGGACATTCGCGGCGCGACGACGATCCGCGAGCAGCTCGACAAGCATCGCAACATTCATTCGTGCGCCGTGTGTCACCGAAAGATCGACCCGCCCGGCTTCGCTCTGGAAAGTTTCGACGTGATGGGAGCTTACCGCGACTGGTACCGCACGACCGGCGAAGGCGAACGGGTCAACAAATATATCGAGAAGAATGCCAACGTCCGCGTCCGATATCGCAAAGGCCGCGACGTCGATGCCAGTGGCAAGACCGCGACCGGAGAACAGTTCTCCGACATCCGTGAGTTCAAGAAGATCCTGCTCAAGGACAAAGACCAGATCGCTCGCGGCCTGACTGAGAAGTTGTTGACCTATGGTCTCGGCAGAAGTCTCGGCTTCTCCGACCGAAAGGCTGTCGAACAAATCGTCTCCGCAGTCAGAAATCAGAACTACGGATTCCGATCACTGATTCACGAGATCGCTCAAAGCGAAACGTTTAGAAAGCCATAGCCATGCCGAATCCACTCGACCGACGATCGTTTCTGCGGAGCAGCGGTGTTGCGATTGCGCTACCCGTTCTCGACGCGATGAATTCCCGGCGCAGCGTCACAGCGGCTGACAGCTCTGCCGAGGACGTGCCTCGCCGCATGGTGGCGATCAACGTCGGACTGGGGCTGCACGTTCCGAATCTGTATCCCGAAAAATCCGGGGGCGACTACGAGATCACGCCGTACCTCGAACCGCTGCGAGAACTGAAGGACAACTTCACCGTGATCTCCGGCGCGTCGCATCCGGAAGTCGACGGCGGGCACCATTCCGAAAAATCATTTCTGACCGCGATCCCTCATCCAAACAGTCCGGGTTTTCGTAACTCGATTTCAATTGACCAGATCGCCGCCGAAAAGATCGGCGTCAAGACTCGCTATGCGTACCTGTGTTTGAGTCTCGCCGGTCGAGGTCTTTCGTGGTCGCGCAGCGGCGTCGAGATCCCATCGGCGACGAAACCTTCCAGCGTGTTCTCGAAGATGTTTCTCGAAGGCAAGGCTGACGAAAAGGCTCGGACGATTCAGCAGTTGAAAGACGGTCAGAGCATCATGGACTCCGTGCTGGCCGAAGCGAAGTCGCTGAACCGCCGCCTGGGCACGCGCGACCGCCAGAAGCTGGATCAATATCTGACCGCCGTCCGAGCGACGGAAACTCGGCTGTTGAAACAGGAATCGTGGGAGCACCGTCCGAAACCCAAAGTCGACGCGCAGCCGCCTCGAGACATCACCGACAGGACAGACATCATCGGTCAGGCTCGGCTGATGTACGACATGATGTACCTGGCGTTGCAGACAGATTCGACGCGACTGATTACGTTCTTCAAGAACGGCATCAACGCCGTCCCGCAGATCACGGGCGTCAGCAACGACTACCACAACCTCTCGCACCACGGCCGAGATCCCGACAAGATCGCGGAACTGGGCATCATCGAACTGGAACAGTTTTCGGCGCTGGGTGACTTCGTGCGGCGACTACACGAAACGGCCGAAGGCGAGTCAACCTTGCTCGAGCGAACGATGGTCCTGTTCGGCTCGAACCTTGGCAACGCCAGCAGCCACAACACGCTCAACATGCCGATCGTGCTGGCTGGCGGCGGATTCCGGCACGGGCAACACCTGGCGTTTGACCGTGACAAGAATTACCCATTGCCAAATCTGTACGTCTCGATGTTGCAGCGGTTGGGTATCGAAACGGACTCCTTCGTGACGAGCACCGGCACGATGCGCGGGCTGGAGATGGCGTAGCGGCGAACTTCAATTCGTCATGCCCGCGCAGGAGGGTATCCAGTATTCTGGCACTGACTAGTCGAGCAAGACTGCGTTTGCGGCCTGTTCTTTATACACAAGTCGAGATTAAACGAACGGCCCAACGGCCCAACGGCCCAACGGCCCAACGGGCCAGCCCTTTGATAGCCCCGGACGAAGTCCGGGGTGTGAATTCGGCAAACGGATCGAGCCCCAACGGGGCGGTCCTAACGTATATTCGGCAGTTCG
>JBLFXD010000826.1:0-3451 GCA_047611045.1 Planctomycetaceae bacterium
AGCCTGCGAGTTCGTCGGCTTTCACGCGAGCCAGATCGGCATCGCCGTCTGTCGTGACAAGAATTGAAACTCCGGTGTCGCGAATGTCTGCAAACGGAAAGCCCATCGCGACAGTGGCCGTCACGACTTCAGGTTCCTGCTCCATTTGATGGACGCGTGCCATCAGCTCCTGCATAGGGTCTCGAAGTGTGCACTGCTTCGGCGGCAGAGTGATCAACGGAAGCTGCCGGAATTCCTGAACCGGAGTGACTTCCCCTTTCACGATCCGCGCGATCAACTCAGCAGCCTCGTGACCTCGTTCCTGCATGTCGACGTGCGGGTAAGTGTCAAAACCGATAATCACGTCAGCCAACTCGGCCATTTTCGCGGTGATGTTTGCATGAAGATCCAGCGTCACGACGATCGGCATCTCAGAGCCGACGACTTCGCGGACAGCCGCAATGAAAGCGCCTTCGGCGTCTTCGTGATGCGTGGCGACCATCGCTCCGTGCAGATCGAGCAGGACGCCGTCAAACGGCTTTGCATTTTCGAGGCGTTCGAGAAACCAGCGGAGCATCGTTTCAAACGTGGCTTCCTCAACGAGTCCCGACGGCTGAGCACGAGCACACAACAGAGGCACGAGTTCGAAACCAGCAGCCTCGGCTCCGGAAATATAGCCACCGTGGATCGACCCCGTACCGCGAAAACGCTCGAAGATCGTCTCGCCGCCTGCGAGTGTTTCTCCGCAATTGCTGTCCCGCACGAAGTCGGCCAGTGTCGTCGGAATTTTCGAGAACGTGTTTGTTTCGTGCTGCACGCCGCCGCTGGCAATCCGCATCAAACCACTCCTTTCGGTCGTTCAAGGGCAGGCTGGACTTGTGAAATAGAACCTGCAAAAAACACTTCACCGGAATGCCGGAACAGCGCGGTGCTCGTTCCTGCCTGTGAGAGACTCAGAATTCCTCTGAATTACTTCGTGGTTTCTGGCTTGTCCAGCAGCCCCTGGAACTTCAACCAATCTCCAAGTCGGTGGTGCCACCTCGAGATTGGCATATCCGACGGTCGGATTCCGTAGCCGTGTCCGCCCTTCGAATAAATATGCAGTTCGGCGGGGACTTTGGCGACTTTCAGCTCGACGAAAAATAATGCGGCCAGCGAGCCTCGATGTGTGTCGTCAGCGGTGACGGCCATAAATGTCGGCGGCGTCTTCGCGTCCACTTTGATAAGTGGTCCCAGCTCCGGTGCGTTGTCTTTGTAATCCGGACCGAAGTATGCCGCGTAAATCGGACACATGAAATCTGGACGACAACTCTGGTCATCCGCTTCGTCGATCCGGTCGTACGCCGCCTTCTGCCAGTGCATGCCGGTCATGGCCGTCAGGTGTCCGCCAGCCGAGAACCCGAGAATACCGACTCGTCCCGGATCGACTCCCCAGTCTGTGGCATGGTGCCGAACCAGTCGAATCGCACGCTGAGCATCCTGCAGCGGCTCGACGTGCGGAGCCATCGGATCTCGACGCGGAACCCGGTACTTCAACACTGCGGCCGTCACGCCGATTGAATTGAACCATTCGGCAACTTCCAGCCCCTCTTTCGGCCAGGCAAGAATGTTGTATCCGCCACCCGGGCAGATCACGACGGCACACCCGTTAGCCGTTTCTTTCGGAGCCCGGTAGACGGTGATCGACGGAGTTTCGACGTAATAAATCCGTTCTTCGGTGAGCTTGCCTTTCAGCTCTTCGATCCGCCCAGCATCGACAGGCTTTGCTCCGGCCGGCAAACCATCCGGCCAGATCGCCATCTCAGGACGATCTGCGGCACAAACGGTCTGGCTCGCGGAAGTTGAAAACAGCAGCGTGGCAAATAAGAACGCAAGTCTCATCACGGTTGTTCCTGATTGAGGTGGCGAATCACGGGCGTGCAACTCGGAGCATGGTCCGACGCTCTACGAGCAAGGTCGAAGTTATCCGAGAATCGCCATCGCGGAAAGGATGCCCGTCATCACAGCGGCACATTGTGGCGTCAGCGCTGCTCGCGCGCGGTTGACGCCGAGCAGTGTCCCTTGCCGGCAGCATCACGGAAACGAAGCCTGTCCTCAAAATAAAGAAGGCCCGATGGAATAATTCCACCGGGCCTGGATCATCTATGTTCGGCTGAGGACGTTAGAAACCGCCGCCTCCTCCACCGCCTCCTCCACCGCCGCCGCCACCGTTATTGTCGTCGTCGTTGTCGAGGAATCGGAAGTACGCCGACTGAGCCTCGTCCCCGTTAATTCCCGGAGCGTACGACTGCGAGACAACAACGCGCGCCTGGGCGTTGGGAACTCCCATCTGTGAAAGCATCAACGCCACCATCTGACGACGATGCTGATCGATTTCCGGATCGGAGTTGTTTTCAGATCTTTCGACCAGGATCGGGAACGGGGCACTGCGTGCTCGCGCCGCAATCTCAAGAAGGTGATCCTTCCCGAACCCAGTCAGCTCGCCTGTAAAGTCGACGAACTCGTTGCGGTGCATGATGAAGTCGAAGGCTTCGCCGTTCGTTTCCATCTGGTGGTAGTGTGCCCGGGCAACGCTTCCCAGTGGATACTTGTCGGGAATCGACAAAGACCGCCGCATGGCCAGCGTTGTTGGAACAAACTGAAGCGTCGGCTTGATGCACCCAACAGTGCTCAGCACACACACAACCGTAACGCCTGACACCAGGCTTTTGGCGTGTCTAAGAATCATGAAAATCCCCCCGACCGTGTTTAGTCACCAGCTCGCCGTCTCGGCGCGCCGGATACTTCGGATTGTCTTCTGACTGTCAGTCTTCGCTCGCCGAAGTCGTCGTTATCTTTGGCCCTGATACTGTGGCTGATTTCGAAATTGCGTCTGATTTTGTTGTCGCTGCCGCTGGACCGCCTGCCCCGCAGTTCCAAGTCGTCCATCGTTTCCGTTCTGCAGGCTTGGAGTCGTTGCATTCGAAGCTCGCATCGCTGGATTCCTCTGCGGTGCGTCCCGGCTGCCGGTGAACCAATTCGCCAGCTTGACTCGCTGTTGAGGTTCCTGGTATCCAACCTGCTGAATCGCGCCCATCTGCTGAACCGGTTGTCCCATACCTGGATCGGCCATCGGCTGGATCGCTCCGCCTGGTGCCATTTGCGGGGCCATTTGCATTTGGCCTTGAGGTTGAACCGGGAACTGCTGAACCCCCTGCTGAGGAGCCACCGGCGGCCCAGGATAAACGGCTCCCGGCTGTGCCTGCATGCCGCCATAGCCTGGTTGGGTGACCTGATAATTACCGAGCCCTCCTCCGCCTCCCATCGGCATCGGACTACCGAATGTTCCCGGATTAAACGGTCGATAGCCAATCTCGGTCGCGTAGCCAGGGCCCCATCCGAAAGGGTTGAGCTGGTACACTCCCTGATCGGGGTATCCTTCGGTTTTCGCGTAGGCATACAGCTCGATGTCGTTCGGTGCTGTCACGTAGAA
>JBLFXD010000827.1:0-3448 GCA_047611045.1 Planctomycetaceae bacterium
GCTGTCGCACTACAATACTTCGGCGAGAACGCTGAAACGTACCTGCTGCTGTTTGCTGCGTCGTCTGCTGCAAGGCTACTCCCGCTGGTCCAGCTCGTTAATTTGCCGCGTCGAGTCGCGACTTCAATGCCGTTGACTCTGCGTCTGCTGGCCGTCCGCCCGTCCGCTGGCTCTTTCGAGCGTCCGGTATTCGGAACCGCAGTCAATGAGAACAGTCAAACCCAAAGCCAGGCAGGTCACGGGCCTGACGATCAGCAGGTAACAGCCTGAGCGGTCGTGTGAAACTGTCACGTTTTTGCTGGTCGACACTTCGGCTTTGTCGACCGTAACATAGCTGGATTCTGTTTGTCGAAAATTTGGGACCGCACAAGCAAAGCCAACTGCTGCCGTGAGATAAGCCACCCGTCGTCTGGAAGTTGAATGAGCGAAATTGCTGAGCCTGCGACTCCCGCAGGGTTGTTTCAGTCCTATGCCCCCGTGCCGGGTGTGTACGACGAGATGTTTGATGAGTCCGGGCAGTGCCGTGGGCATAGTCAACGGATGCTCGACGAATTAACGCGCCTCGGCACCGGCGAGCTGGATCGTCGGTATCGGCAGGCGGAAAAGCTCGTCCGTGACAACGGTGTCACGTTTAATACGTTTGACGAGACTGGCGAATCGTCGAGGCCGTGGAACCTCGACATCGTGCCGGCCGTGCTTTCACACGGTGACTTTCAGCTGCTCGACAAAGGGCTTGTTCAGCGGGCAACGCTGCTGGAAGCGGTCCTTGACGATCTACTGGGCCCGCAGCGTCTACTCCGTGAAAAGGTGATCCCTGCAGAAATCCTGTTGGGGCATCCGGGTTTCCATCGCGCGTACCACAATCTTCAACCGACCAACCGACGCCGAATGACGATCTACGCGGCCGACCTGGCCAGGTCTCCCAATGGGAGCTGGTGGGTCACTGGTGACCGAGTCCGTGCTCCGTCCGGGCTGGGTTTTATTCTCGAAAACCGCATCGTGACTTCGCGAGTTCTTCCTGGCGTATTTCGAGCGGCTCGCCCGCGTCGGCTGGCTCCGTTCTTCATGCGGCTGCGTGAGACACTTCGCGACATGGCACCGCGTTACCGCGAGAATCCTCGCACAGTCGTTCTCTCACGGGGAGCCGACTCGCCAACGTATTTTGAAGACGTTTACCTGGCACGATACCTGGGCTACACGCTGGCCGAAGGCGGTGACCTGGCGACGCGTGACGGACGAGTCATGCTGAAGACTCTCGGTGGATTGCTGCCTGTCGAAGTCATACTTCGCCGAGTCAGTGACGACGATTGCGACCCTGTCGAACTGAAGTCGGGCTCGTTTACCGGCGTCAGTGGACTGGTCGACGTGGTTCGCAACAACGAGGTGGTTGTGGCCAACGCGATCGGCAGTCGACTGGCGGAAACACCGGCTCTGGTTCCGTTTTTACCAGCCGCTTGTCGAATGCTGCTCGGTGAAGAACTTCGTCTGCCGTCGGCGGCGACGTGGTGGTGCGGGCAACCTTCCGCCTTGACCTACGTTCTGGAAAATCTTGACAAACTGGTCATTCGCTCGGCGTTTATCGTTAACAGTGCTCCGCCGATCGAAGCGGCGATACTGACTCCGACTGCTCGGGAAGAACTGATCCACAAACTCAAGACGCGGCCATCGGACTACGTCGCTCAGGAACGGATTGTTCGTTCGACAGTTCCCGTCTGGCTGGGATCAACCGTCGAACCGTGGCATTCGGCGTTCCGGTTTTTCGTTGCCGCTGATGGCGACTCATTTCAGACGTTGCCCGGCGGATTGGCTCGCTCGTCTCCCGATCGTCTGGGACTTGACCGGTCAATGGCAGCAGGAGAACGTGCTCAGGATGTCTGGGTCGAGAGTGACGGCCCTGAGGAACCCATTTCGCTGCTGCGATCAACGGATGTGCCGCTCGTCCTGAAACGAAGCGGCAACGATCTTCCCAGCCGTGACGCTGAAAACCTCTTCTGGCTCGGTCGAATGATCGAGCGTGCTGACGGTGCTGCAAGAGCACTCCGAGTTCTCCTGCAGCAGGACATGAGCACCGACGATGACGAATCCGACGTGGTTCAGATTGCCTTGGTACGTGCTCTCGCGGCGTTGGGGCAGATCGAACCAGGCCTCGCCGTCGATGGGTTAAAAAACGGCCTGCCATGTCTCGACGAAGGCGTGCCGGCTTCGGTGTTCAATGCTCAGGAATCTTTGAGCCTCAAGTCGACGATGGACGGTGTCGCTCGACTGGTGAATTCCGTGCGGGACCGACTTTCTTCCGATGCCTGGCAAACGCTCAATCAGCTTCATGCAGAGTGGAATCCTTCACGAGCAAGGATGCGAAAGATCGATTCAACGAAGCTGCTGCAGCTTGTGCAGCGAGTCATCAACGCGTCGGCGCAGTTCAGCGGGCTGTCGAGTGAGGGGATGACTCGAACTCAGGTCTGGCGTTTTCTGGAACTCGGTCGGCAGATCGAACGCGTCTGGCACACAGCGACCATCCTGCAATCAACACTTGTCGAAGTCGCGGATCCGGAACCGTTGGTGCTCGAAGCGGTGCTTGAATCCTGCGACAGCATCATGACCTACCGCGGACGGTATCTTTCGACGCTGCAGGCTGAGGCTGTCATCGACCTGCTCGTTACCGACGATACCAATCCTCGGTCGCTTGGCTTTCAGCTCAACCGAATTCAGGATCACGTCACGAGCCTGCCGTCAGCCGGACAGGCGACTCTTGGTCAGGACGAGCGGCTGGCCATGTCGCTGCATAATTCGGTCCGTTTGACAGAACCACGCGACCTCGCGCAGGCTGACGACGGTCAGCGGCGATCACTGGACCGCCTGATGCAACGACTGCTCGACCAGATTCCGAAACTCTCCAACGCGATCAGTCAGCGATACCTAATTCATGCCGGACTGCCTCGGCCGTTCGACCGCGAAACAGTTTGAACTGAGAATTCGACATTGAAATACCGCATCGTCCATTCGACCGCGTACCAGTACTCCGATCCGGTGCCGGTGTGTCATAACCATTTGCGTTTGGCGCCTCGCGAGACGCTTTACACACGTTGCACTTCACATCGCATGTTGATTCGTCCGGTGCCGGAGAAGGTGGCACGTCGCAAAGACTGGTTCGGCAACATCGTGCAGTCATTCACGCTCGACGAAAGCCATCGCAAACTCTTACTGACGGCAACCAGCCGTGTGACGGTGACGCCACAAGCCGTTCCACCGTCTGACCAGACAGCGAAATGGGAAGACATCGCTGCTGGAGTTCGTGCCCAATCCCTCGATGGCTGGTTTGAGGTGACCGAGTTTGTTTTCGATTCGTCGCTCGCCTCGCGCGAAGAGACTTTTCGAGAATACGCCGCCGACTGTTTTCCAGTCGGGCAGCCCATTCTGGCCGGGGCCATTGCGTTGATGTCGAAAATCT
>JBLFXD010000828.1:0-3439 GCA_047611045.1 Planctomycetaceae bacterium
TTCAAATTCATTTTTCAGAAACAATCACACGCCTCATTCAGGTTGATCGACCATGACTTCCGGTTCGGAAACTTCATCGTTTGAGACGGATCGCTCGCTGATCGAGACTCACCTGAAAGAACTGACTCGCGTGCCGCGGCCTTGCCACAGCGACGAGCTCGAAGCCGCTCGCAGTTACGTGACAGGGCTTCTCGAAGAGTACGGCTGGGAGGTGAGACGGCACGACTTTGACGTTCTGAACGACGTCGGTGAGTTGAATCTCGGAGAGAAGCTGCGCGGCACTAATCTTGTCGCAACTAAGCGCGGGAAGTTTGATCCGGAGCGGCCGCGGCTTTGTGTCGGCGCTCATCTTGATTCCCGGCCGGACACGCCCGGAGCCGACGACAACGCGAGCGCCGTCGCCGCATTGCTGGAGATCGCTCGCCTGCTGCCGACTTCCTGGCCGGACGGGGCGAAGCTCGAACTGGAACTTGTCGCGTTTGATCTGGAGGAAAACGGGATGCTCGGCGGCCGAGAACACGCCCGTCTTTCCAAAGATACCAGCGTTGATCTGCGCGGGATGGTGTCGCTGGAGATGCTCGGTTATTGCGATCACACACCGGGCAGTCAGTCGTTGCCACGAACGCTGCGGGGACTTTATCCGGACACCGGCGACTTCATCGCGATCATCGGGAACCAGAATTCGACGAGCCTGATCGAACAGTTCCGCGACGGCATGATTCAGGTCGATGCTCTACCCGTGGAAACTTTGCAGGTTCCTGACAACGGCAACGATCTGCAGGCAACTCGGCTGAGCGATCACAGCCCGTTCTGGGATGCGGGATATCCGGCTCTCATGATCACCGACACAAGTTTCATGAGGAATCCGCACTACCACCTGCCGAGCGACACCATCGAAACCCTCGATCTGCAGTTTCTGCATTTGGTGACTGAAGCAAGTGTGAAGGCCGTCAGACGTCTGCTGTCCCTGGAAACTCAGTAGTTCGTTCCAGCCAGATGTCAAGACCTTGTATTCGACAAAATGACAGTCGTCATGCGATACTACCGCCCTCGAACTCCCGCATTGTCAACGTTGATCTTCAGCGAGCCAGCTTCTCCGAATCAAAAACGCGAAGCGACAGAGACTTTCCAAGACCGCTACTCTTCCAGTGTCACTCCGGCGTCACCGACGATCTCGTCGAACAGCGGCCCCAGCTCTTTCTGCAACCGTTTGATGACTCGAGACTTCGCCTGTCGCACCGCATCCGAACTCATGCCCAACTCGTTGGCGACTTCGGTCGCATTCTGATCGTCAACGGCCGTTCTGATAAATGCCTGCCAAGTATTATCGTCCGACCGATCCTGAACGGCCTTCACCGCAGCACGCAACACCTCACGTGACGCCTTTCTCGATTCGTTGTCAGTGTCAGAGAGTTCCTCGGGTTCAACCAGAGGTGCAACTTCGGCATCGATATCGATGTTCCGCATCGCTGGCACTTCATGCGTCTTCCGCCGGAGATAATCGACCACTCTGCACCGAGTGATCGTGCGAAGCCAGCCACGAAAAGTGTCCGATTCTTTTTCCTTGCGGAACCGATTAATCGACATCAGCACCGACGTGAAAACATCCTGGCAAACGTCTTCCGTGTCTGTGCTCTTAATGTTGATACGGCGGCACCAGTGAGTCACCAGTGGGCGATAGATATCCATGAACTGGTGCCACGATGCCTGATCTTCCGTGTCCATGCGAACGCGGTCGATCAACGAAATATCCGTCGTTGCACCGAAAGAACGGCGGCGTGAAACGGTTTCACCGCTCAGAGATCTCTTTGAGGGCATCGCTCAGAAACATCCTTATCGAGACCAAACTGTCCGATTGGTCGTCACTACAGAATTGCGTTCGAAGCCCCGACACATCGAGGGTCCGATTTCAGCCGAGACGATAGAATCTAGCAAGATAACGAGGCCGTGGGTATCGCTCCCAGCAGTCCCATCAGCCCACCGAGTTTTCAAACGCCCTGGTTCTCTATTGTGGATTGTATACGGTGCTCCAGATTCAGTCATCGGTGGCAGATCAATCCTTGATCGAACGCTCGGCAAGAGCCTTTGCCAGTTTGCCCAACGGCATCAGTTGAAAACGCAGGCCATCGATCCCGCTGATCGTCTGGTATGACAATTCCAGCTCTCCGACGCGAATCTGGCAAAAGCTGATCTCCTGGTGATGCTGTTTGGAGTCGGTTGCTTCCGAAATCTCCATCGCCTGATCGATGCATTTCAAAGTGTTATTTCGCTGCCCGAGGTGAGACCACCGCTCCGCGACGTCGAGGAGCGTTGACGTCCTGTTGTTGGTTTTTCTCATTTGCGCCGCGAGTTCTTCCGCACGCCGAAGCAGGGCTGCTGCGTTCTCGGCATCCTGCCTTTCGGCATACTCATCAGCCCAATCGCAAAGCACCGATGCCTGCCAGTAGAGACTGTCGATGAGGAGAAACTCTTCGTCGGCAAGCCCAAACTCTCGGCCCTTGCCAAACGCTACAGCAATGTCTTTCCGGTGAGCACGTCTGGATAGTTCGGAGTGGAATTTCGACGTCAGATTGGAAGCCATCTTCAGAGTAGCCCTGCCCGACTCCGTCAGTCCCGCCAGCAGTTGCCAGGTTCCGATCTGAATCAGCGGCTTCAGATACTTGCCAAGTTCCAGATCGTGAAATTCTTTCTGATCCTTCTTTCGGGCAACTCGGGCTCGCTTGAGTAATTTCAATGCTTCTGAAAACTCACGCTTTGCCGTCTTCCTGTCCCCGCGAATTGAGCTGATTCTCCCGAGCTTCCCTGCCTCGAATCCCAATCGAAAGTCCGGCTCGGTCGTCCCGCTGTGCGCCATCAAAACGTCAGGCTTAAGCCAGCCATCAATCAATGAACCTAACGTGTCATGGCAAGTGATCGCAGACTCGTCTGCCCCGGCAGCAACACAGGACTCTGCGAGCCGCAGGAACGAATCTTTAGAACCTCCCCAACGAACCGTCTTATATCGCTGCGTCAGGCTGGTGATCTTTTGCAAATGAGACCTTGCCGCTTCCGCCCTTCCCGCCTCAAGAAGATGCAACGCCGTCTCAACGTTGAAGTCAAAGAGTTCACTCGTCGTGAGAAACTCGCCGTCGTCGTCGGGCAAATACTCTTTGGCACGATCCTGATACCCCGAACGAATCAGTAACTTAGCCGTTTCAAGACGAAACAGACGATACTCAATTTCGACAGTCAGGAGACGCTCCGTTTCCTCAGCAGCATCGTCCAAGAAAAAACTTTGCGGCAGGTCCAGCAGCTTCCCGGTTCGCTCAAGATGAATCTTAGCGCAGGATGACAAAGCCGCCATTCGCCAGAATCCGTCAAGCAACCTCGCAGTCTGCAATGCCGCAGTCGATTCACCAACCAACATTTGCGCTTCCGCGATGTCCATGAGGCAAGATAC
>JBLFXD010000829.1:0-3410 GCA_047611045.1 Planctomycetaceae bacterium
ATCACGAATGGCGTCTTGAAGCTGGCCGTCGATTACGCGACGGTCAGAAACCACCAGCACGGTATCGAAGACCTTCTTGTCGTTGGCGTCGTGCAGGTCCGCCAGGAAGTGAGCGGACCAGGCGATCGAGTTCGTCTTACCTGACCCAGCCGAGTGTTGGATCAGATATTTCTCTCCGGCTCCTTCACTCAGTACCGTCTGCTGAAGTTTTCGAGTGGCGTCGAGCTGATGAAACTGGGGAAAGATGAGCTTGCTGATCTGCTTCTTGTCGTTCTTTTCGGCGACCATGTAGCGACCGAGAATCTCCAACCAGCCGTCACGCTGCCACACCTGCTCCCACAGGTAGGCGGTTCGTTGCCCGTTGGGGTTCAGCGGGTTCCCTGCGGCTCCATTGTCTCCCAGATCGAACGGAAGAAACGTGGTGCCAAAGCCAGCCAGCTTCGTGGTCATCTGCACGCGGCTGCTGCTGACAGCGAAATGGACCAGTGCTCCTGACGGGAAACTCAGCAGCGGTTCTGGTGATTGCCCTTTTGGGCTGGGGTCGCGGTCTTTTTTGTACTGGTAGACGGCGTCGTCGATGCTTTGAGTGTTGTCGGTCTTCAGTTCGACGGTGGCGACGGGGATGCCGTTCAGAAACAGCACCAGGTCGATGTTGAGTTCGTTGTGAACTGAGTAATGCACTTGCCGGACAACCCGCAGTCGATTGGCGTCGTACCGTTGCATGATGTCAGGGTTCATCGCCAGAGCTGGCTTGAACTGAGCCATCCTGACTTTGCTTTTCACGCCCAGTACATCGAAGCCCTGACGCAGAACACTCAGTGTCCCGCTCTGATTGAGAGAGTCACGCAGCCGCTTGAGCAGCATCGGCCCGGCAGACTTCCCCTGATTCTTCGTCAGAGCGTCCCACGCGTCCGGCTGAGTCTCCTGTACCCACGCCAGCACGTCGGCGGGAAACAGAGCAAGCTGACGATCGTAGTCCGCTGCGTCCTTTTCGGCGTACAACCAGCCGTTGGCGGCAAGGTGCTCGCAGATGTCGTTCTCGAACTCGATCTCGTTATGTAAGGCCATCAGCGATTCACTCCTGCCAGCCTGCCGCCAACTGCATCCATTGACGTCGGATTGCATCGTTTTGCGTCGTCCCGCACTGCGTCGCAAATCCCTAAGTGCTTGTCTCGGCTAAGGTTTCCCCGAGTCTGCGGCCATGCTTTTGCGTCGTTATGCGTCATGATTCCTCACGAGTCTTCATTCCCGTCGGGTTCCACCGGCTTTTCGGGAGCTTCCCCCGGATACCAGACACCAGCCCGTCGTTGCCCGACCGGGTGAGCGAGTCCCCGCCGCTTGAGCGTCTGCAACAGCGACTGAACGTGAGTTCGCGGCAGTGACGGAATCACCTGACAGAGTTCGTCCAGCTTCGAGCCGACCGCCGAGTTTTCGTCGATGTGCTTCTTGAGCAGAGCCAGATTGTGCTCCCGGTCGAGTCCCTTCCTGCGGGTGTAGGCTCCGGCCTTGCCGACGAACTCGTAGAACTTTCGGGACAGGATGTGAGTCCGTCCTTTGCCGCGTTCCAGAAACGGCAGGCAGATGTTCAATCGTGTTGTGGTTACCACCAGCCACAAAAACGTCAAATCTTGTCGCTGACAGCACTTCGAGCTTATTCGTGGTGTATTCGAAGATGGGCATGACGTTGTCTCGATTCGGTTGTGGATCGTTCACGATCCGCTGGGGCCTTTGTGGATCGCCATTATTGAAATACGATCCACAGTCTGTTTTGTGGATCACGCACGATCCACAGCAAGTCACATGATTTCATGCCCTTCCGCCAGGTTCACCAGCTCGGGGAAAGCCAGTACAGCCGGACGATTCCCACTTGATTCACGTAGTGCCGTCAGAACTCCTGCTTCCCGCAGTTTCCGCAACGCCGTTTTGGCCGTTGCCTGGGGGATCGCTGACCGAGTGACGAAGTCGACAGCCTGAAAAATCGGCCGGTCGAAGATCGCGTCCAGAATTGCCGGTGAATACTGAGAATGAGTGATCTCGGTGACCCGAGTTTTCATCGACTGGTACAGGTCAAGGATTCCTTTGACCCGCCCGGTATTTCGTAACGCTTGGTGCTCGATTGCCGCCAGAAAGAACTCGACCCAGCCGGTCCAGTCGCCGTTGTCACTGATCGCCCGCAGCCGCTGGTAGTAGGTTTCGCGATGTGTCTCCAGATATTCGCTCAAATAGAACATCGGACTGGCCAGCGTTCGCTTCTGATAAAGGAACAGCGGGATCAGTAGCCGACCGATTCTGCCGTTGCCGTCTTTGAACGGGTGCAGAATCTCGAACTGAGCATGGACGACGGCACATTGAATCAGCGAGTCGATGTCGTCTCCGGCAATGTACGTTTCAAAGTCAGTGAGGTGGCCGGGCAGGTCGTCCGGAGCTGGCGGGACAAACTTTGCGGTCTCGATCGTGCTGCCGTCAGAACCAAGCCAGTTCTGATCATCGCGGAACTGACCGGGCGACTTCCGCTCACCGCGAACACTGTTCATCAGCGTGCTGTGCATTTGGCGGATCAGCCACAGCGTGATTGGGCCTTCGGCAATCGCTTCCGAAGCCAGCGTGAGGGTCTTGCGGTAGTTCACCACTTCCTGAATGTCGTGGACCTTGTGCTCGTCGAACTCCATGCCCGCTTCGTATTCGAGCACTTCGTCGACCGTGGCCTGAGTGCCTTCGATCTTTGACGACAGGACGGCTTCGCGGTTGGTCAGCGGCGAGAGCATGATGGACGGATTGACGACGCTTTGCAGCAGCCCGTCGTAACGAGCGATCGCGGCATTCGCTGGCCCGACTTTACGGATCAATCGACCGACGTCGAGATTCTCCAGCGGGAGCCTGTCGGGAACGTAGGGTTTCATGCCGTCTCCTGATCGGCAAGTTTTCGATCAGCGGGAATGTAGGGGATCAGTCCTTCTTCAAACGCCGCTTCCTGGAGTTCTCGCGGGGCGGAACGCAGGTCCATGATGAAGCCATCGACTTCGACCATCCAGATGAGCGGATTCGAGTCGGCTTGACTGGCGACGGAGTAATTAGGGTCCAGTGGCATCAGGTCGAGTCCGTTCCAGATGTCACGTGACTTCGCACTGATTGTGGCGGGGGAAACGCCAATCGCTTCGGAGAATTCCTGTTGAGACATCGCTGGTTCGAACGACATGTCAGACAGAAAATTGACGCGACCGATTGACCACAGGATTCCGGCTGCCCAGCTTGATGCTTTGCCTTTGAGGACCGGTGAACCGTCCTGGCAGAGATCGGCAGCGAGTCGCTGGCTGACAGCCCGGTACTCGTCGTTGAGATGGGCGGCACAGAACTCGTTGATGATCTCGATCAACTCGGCATACCGCTCGCGGAACGGCATGGGGATTTCG
>JBLFXD010000830.1:0-3406 GCA_047611045.1 Planctomycetaceae bacterium
CGAGCTTCCCACTCAGCCGTCAGTTGGCTCAACGCCTCCAGAGCCAACTGAGTTTCCTCAGACGTCGGCTTCCGACTGAGCGCGTCCTGGTAAACGTGCTCCACCTGTTTGTATCGGTCGTCGCCGGCCTTCGCCTCGATCCGTTGAGCAAACTGCAGTGTGAGGCCTCTGATCATGCCATTGTTCAGCAAGTGCAGAGCCTGAGAGGCGACCATCGAATTCGGTCGCTCGACACAATTCGGATTCATCTGAGGAAGGTCGAAGGTTTCCAGGATCGATGGCAACTCTTTCCGCCGCTGCTGCACGTAAACCGTTCGTCGCCAGCCAGCTTCTGACCGGTTAGCAGTGACAAGACCGTCGGCCCGGACGGTGACCGAGTCCGGCTCTCCGAAAGCGGTTACATCAAATTCGCCCGAAGTCGCGAGCAGGCTGTCGCGCAACGGTTCGGCTTCCAGACGGCGAAGCGGCATCCGAGACAGCCATCGATTGTCCGAGTCGCGTTCCTCACTTTCCGGTCGCAGCGTTGATGACTGTCGCCACGTCTGGCTGAGCATGATCTGACGGTGCAGCCATTTGAAACTCCAGCCATTCTCCACGAACGAAACCGCCAGCCAGTCCAGCAGTTCCGGATGCGTCGGTGCAACACCCGTCTTTCCGAAGTTGCCGAGTGACTCCACAATGCCCCGACCAAAATGATGAAACCAGATCCGGTTAACGATAACTCGCGCGGTCAATGGGTGGTCCGGCTCGGTCAGCCACTTTGCAAACGCCAGACGTCGCCCAGTCGAACCAGGTCGTTGAGCAGTCGGCACAAACGGCGTCCTGCCATCAGTCAAAACCGACGGCACTCCAGGCCCGACCAGTTCGCCAGGATTCGTGTACTCGCCCCGCCGGAAGATCCACGTGGGAGACGGCTCGCCCCGGTCCCACAAAGCACGGATCATCGGCTCTGCTGGCAGCGTTGCCTGCAAAGCCTTGACGCGTTTATCCGAAGCAGCCTTCAGCGATTTGAACTTGGAGTATTTCTTGACCAGATCGGCGACCGACACAGTCAGCGTTGCTTCGTGTTTCTTTGCAAGTTCGACCTGCTCCGGCGACCGTTCTTTCTTCGGCGTCTTCAACATTGTTCGAAGACCTTCGTGCAGTTCAGCCGGGAGATCCTTCAACTGCTCATCAACGAACCTCGCGCGAAAATCAGCTTCCTTCTCAGAAAGCTCTTTCGGAGCGGTTGCGATCTCATTTTCGATCGGGCGACTCGCGTCCTGCCAGCGTTTCTTTGTTTGATCGGAGATCTGCGTGAGGTATCGGCGTGTGGGGTTCTTTTGTTTGGACTGACCCGCGACCGACGTCGGCTTCAACCAGTCATAAACGTCGTACGCGCCCTGAAAGACCGAGACGAGTCGGTAGTAGTCGCGATGGGGGATGGGGTCGTACTTGTGCGAGTGGCACTGTGCACAACGCAGTGTCAGGCCCATGACTGATGAGCCAAGAACTTCGATCTCGTCGGCAACGACTTCGAAACGCTCACTGACGGTATCGACGATGTCGGAACCGGTCCCGTCCGGCACCATCCTCAGGAAGCCGGTGGCGACCAGCGAGTCCATCATTTCGTCGGTGATCTCGTCGGCGTTTTCGAAATCGTGGAGTTCGTCGCCAGCGAGTTGTTCCAGTAGAAACTGGTCGTACGGCTTGTCGTCGTTCAGCGATCGAATGACGTAATCGCGGTATCGCCATGCGTGAGACCGGATTGGGTCGGCAGACCGCTTGCCCTCCGAGTCGGCATAGCCCGCGACGTCCAACCAGTAACGTCCCCAGCGTTCACCGTAGTGTGAAGACGCGAGATAGTGGTCGACGACTTTCGCGTACCAGTTTTCTGAATCGTCGCTTAGAAACCGTTCGACATCATCCCATTCAGGCGGGAGTCCCGTCAGGTCGAAGGCGACTCGCCGAATCAATGTCAATCGTTCCGCCTTTGGTGACGGCGTCAGTTTCTGTTCTCGAAGCTTTCGCTGAACGAAGTAGTCGATCGGCAAAGCTTCACTCTTCGACACTTCCGGTTTAACGGGCGACTGGAAAGCCCAGAATTCGCGGTCGTCATCTGAAACGAGACTGTCCGGCGTTTTCGTCTGAACATCGGGGGCGATGTCGTGCTTAATAGCTCCCTGTTTTATCCACTTAGCGAGCAGAGCGATCTCGGAAGACTCCATCGGTCTGACGCCAGCGCGGATCAACTCTTTCGGCGGCGGCATGTCCTGCGCATGGATCCGCTTCAGGATAAGACTTGCTTCCGGCTTTCCCGGAACCACGACCGGGCCAGACTTTCCGCCTTTGAGAATCGACTCGACAGTTCGCAGGTCGAGGTCCGCTTCCTGACGCCGCGCACCGTGACAAACAACGCACCGCGTGTAGAGGTACGGCAGAACGTCGTGCTGAGTAACGACTCGTTCCGACTCGGCGGAAGCCGCAGCGGCGCCGCTCGAAATCCAAAGACGGATCATCTCTTTCTCAGACTTTGAAAGAGGAGTTTTTCCTTCGGGCGGCATGTCACCACCTTCGATCATGATCCACAGCATGCTGTCGTCGAGCGACTCGACAACTGCCGATTCACCAGACTCGCCGCCTTTTCGAACGCCGGCCATGCTGGAAAGGTCGAGGCCACCCTTGGCAGCTGCGGCGTTGTGACAGTCGGCGCAGCGGGACTTGAAGATCGGCAGGATGTCTTTCTCGAAAACCGGTGAGTCGGCAGCGCGGACAGCGACTGACTGAGTGACTCCGCAAGGGATGACCACTAGACAGAGAACTGCTCGGAGTGTTCGGCAGAGAAGGGCGGGCATGAGAAACCAGTGGGTGAGAGCCGGGGCGGGAAGAGCTTGTGAGGTATTCGTAGCGACAGACAAGCGGGCCGAATGTGGATTGCGGTGTGCCGGCGCGGAGACCTGAGAACGACCATGGCAGCTACGAACCTCACGGATAGCCCGCGCCGGGACACCAGCCGTTTGATTCGCTCCGCTTGTCACACCCTACACAAAACTTCCAACGTCGACGCGTTGCAGGCCCAACAGTGTTCCACAGACAGCCGCTGATGGCAAGATTCGTCGTGCAATCACCAACTGGTCGTCCCACGAATTAAGGGTTGGATGCAAGGTGGCGCTGTGTCGTTGCCGACGCTGCCTGAGGTGTAGCCAGTCTCAGGGACACCCTGTTCTCTTATTCTGGGGTTTTGAAAGGATCATCGATGCCTCGGAAGAAGAAGTCAGAGCCCTCTCAGGATCGTCGTCGTCGCTACACCGAAGAGTTCAAACAGGAAGGCGTGCAGATGCTTCTGGATGGGCTCACGGCACCGTCGGTTAAAGATCGCCTGGGACTGCCCAACGTCAACATGCTGTACCGCTGGAAGAAGGAGTTT
>JBLFXD010000831.1:0-3406 GCA_047611045.1 Planctomycetaceae bacterium
CCTCAAAAACCGACAACATTGCCCTTTAGTGTAACGGTAGCACGATTGACTCTGACTCAATTAGTCTAGGTTCAAATCCTAGAGGGGCAATTTCCCCGTGGAGGTCTAAGGCCTCTTCGGGGTCTTGAAACCAAAGGACTTACGTCGAATTCGACGTAAGTCCTTTTTTCGTCGACACGTCGTTCTGTGAGCGCATTGTGAGCGCCGTTGGATTTGCGCACGGTTTGCGTCGATGGTCGATGCCTACTGCTGACTCCTACGATTTGACTCGCTTTAAGCGATCTCAGGAGTCGAACAATGGCGTGGCTGACAAAACGCGGAAACGTATTTCACTTGGGTTTCAGGTACTCAGGAAGAATCTTTCGGACGTCTC
This sequence comes from Planctomycetaceae bacterium, assembly GCA_047611045.1. Classification (GTDB taxonomy): domain Bacteria; phylum Planctomycetota; class Planctomycetia; order Planctomycetales; family Planctomycetaceae; genus JABMPE01. Next base: position 374 of record JBLFXD010000831.1, read on the forward strand.
TGAAAACGACGGAGCGACGAGTCGCCAACGCGGCAGTCTGCCGGGTCGATGAGAATCTTCGACTTGTTGAGATGGGGCGGTTGGCGATTCCCACCGACACGCGTGAACTGGCGACTTATCTGCTTTCGGATGGCAAGCTGAGCGAGAAGCCCGTGTTGCCAGACGTGGTGTCTCTTTCCGAGGTTTTCGACGCCTACCGTCTCGCCATGTCAGATGGCTCGATGGAGTCGAACTCGCTTGCCACGATCAAAATCCACGCAAACCATCTGCAGCGGATTCTCGGTAGCGAACTCTCGATAAAGTCTCTCTCGTTCGCCGATCTGCAAAGCTATGTCGATAAACGATCGAAGGAGAAGGGCAGACGGAACAAGAAACTCAGTCCAACGACGATCAAGAAGGAAGTCGCAACATTACGCGTAATCTGGTTGTGGGCTCAGAAGCACCAGCATGTAACTGACCCGTTTCCCGGAAAAGGACTCAGGTTTCGAAAGACTGAAGAAAAACCTCGTTTTCAAACGTGGGACGAAATTAAGTACCAGATAAAACGAGGAGGCCTGGATGATGACGAACAGGCCGAGCTCTGGGACTGCTTGTTCTTGACGCTCTCGGAAATCACTGAGTTGTTGTCATGTGCTTCCAAACTGGCGCGTCACAGATTCCTTCATCCGATGCTGGCGACGGCTGCGTTCACGGGAGCTCGTCGGAGTGAACTGCTGAGAGCTCAGGTACGAGACTTCGACCTCGAAGCGGCGACGATGACAATCAGAGAAAAGAAACGGAATCGTCAGAAGTACACAACCCGATTAGTTCCGCTGTCGGCGGCCTTGCTGAAAGTGCTGGAAGAATGGTTCAGCAAGCACCCAGGTGGTAAGCACGCCTTCTGCCTTGAGCGAGTTGATCCGAGTTGCATTGATCCACTCTCGGTTGGGCAAGCACAAGACCATTTGCAGAGAACTTTGGCAGATACCACGTGGGAGCGAGTTCGCGGATGGCATGTGCTGCGGCACAGCTTTGCCTCGAACTGTGCGGCAAAGGGAGTTGACCAGCGACTGATTAACGCGTGGATGGGGCATCAGACGGAAGAGATGATGAAGCGTTACCAACATCTCCTCCCTGACACTCAACAACAGGCAATCAGGTCAGTTTTCGACGGGCAATAGGCCTTCACACTGAAAACGCAGTAATTCGTCATGGGGAATCATCCATTCCTTGGACCGGCCTCGCCCGCACGCTCTCTTTTCTGCGGCGATACGTCCGAGACGACACCACTCTCGCACGGTGAATTCAGACCGCTTGACAAGTTTGGCGACCTCCTTCGTGGAGTAGTATTCCTGAATCAATCGTTGTGTTGCCAGTTGTTGCAGAGAAGTTTCGATGCGGTCCAGACGCTCTGCAATGTCTTGAATATCCATGATGGTGCCATCTGTTGATTGATGAACTGATAGGGGCAAACGGCCGGCAATTCCATTTGAGGACTCGCTGGCTTTCTCCATGTGGTAGATGCAGCCAGACTCGGCAACACCAGGAACCGATGCGGATGGAGTTGTCGTCGTTTTCCTCACAGGGGACCGTTGGGGTGTCCTTTGTCGTGTTCTGTGATTCTCACTCATGGAATAGTCCTTGAACTCAGACTTTCTGCGTCTTCTTCCAGTTGAGGGTCAACCAGAGCGCTACGAATTTGAATCTTTTCCGGCACTCGTTCAGCGACCGGCAACACACCAGCCCGCTCGGTGCAGTAACCTGTCCGTTTCGTGAGTACCGCTGCCTCCAGCGAACATCATCAGTTGATCCATCAGTTCGGCGATCGCAGTCATCGATCAACTCACTTTCTGGTCTGCGGTGGACCCGCGAAGCGGGTGTCACCGCTTCTGGTCCCTTATGGGATATCGGACACAGCTGTGTCCGCAGTAATTGCATCGTTTTGTCCGGTTGACCCGGACACAGTTCTGTCCGCAGTCGAGTTGTTCACCAGTGGCGAGACGCGGTAACTCGAACAGCCGCGGTTCAGTCCGCCTCGATGGACCGCTTTCAGGAGTCCGCGAGACTCCAGTTGAGTGAGTGCCCTTCGCACCGTTCGATCCGAAACGCCGGCCCGGTGAGCAATGTCAGCCTGTGACGTTCTAGCGATATCGTTTCGGGCGTCTCGATACAGAATCAGCCACACTTTGGTTTCGCGCAGACTCAGGTCAGCCAGTGTGAAATCAACGAATCCGTTGAACACTGCGAACCGGCCAGCGACTTTGCGTCGATTGTCCGATCCCTTCGGCTTCGTTTCTATGCCCCCGCTTCCGCCAGCGGTGTTGTTGCGAGACTCACGTTGCTTGGTGTCTTCGCGCGGCGGGAGCACATCGCATCCCATCAGTCGTTGGAATTGATCGGTCACGAGGAGCCCTCCCGGTCGCGAGCAGCTTCCGTCGCGCTCCATAGTGCGGCGAGCTCCGCCGCCGAGCCCGTAGGTGGTAGATTCAAGGTATCCTCTGAAGGAGGCTCGACCGGCAGGAACTGCTGACAGCTCCCGTTGAATCGCAGCGCGATGTCACGGGGTTCCGAGTGCCGAGCCTTCAGATGTCGCAACACCACTTCCCCGTCAACGCCCGAAGGGGACAGGATGAAGGCGTCATCTGCACCGAACTCCAGTTCGCTCGACTCTTTGAACGACGCCAGATTGAGGCCATCACTGGCGTAGCTCGACCGCCCGTTCTTATCCCGAGTTCGCCCAACACTCGACACCGCGATCACTGCTACACCAGCATCCGCGAACTTCCGCATGTAGTCCATTGACGCATCGACCGAGCTCCTTTTGTCGCTGTGTTCGCCCGGCGGCCGGATACGCTGCAGATAGTCAAGAACGATCAGCTCAGCGTCGTGAGCGTCAGCAGCCGCGGCGATGTTCTCCAGATTGTACGGAGCCCGCACGAACGCCAGTCGATCGGCGATGCGTTCGAGGTCGTCGAGTGCGACTGCGGCCCGTTCGCCATCGACGGCGTCGAGTTGTCGCAGCCGGACTCGCGAGTATTGGAGCCCCGCCAGCCG
>JBLFXD010000832.1:0-3404 GCA_047611045.1 Planctomycetaceae bacterium
CCGGCGTCTGACCCAAGACCTCGACTGACAGTCCGTCCCACTGGTCGACCTCCACTTCGGCCAGCCCTGACATTGCCATCAGGCGAACGCTTCACGCTGCGCTGATGCCAAATCATGGACGACTACTGCGGATGGCACAAAGCAGAACCAGTCTGCCAAGAATAACTCCGGCGTCGGATCACTGCTCCAGCACCGAACACCACAAGCTTTCGGCAGTCGGAATCAGGCCCTGAAATCCGATCGAGATTCCTCGACAGCAGCTCGTCCAAACCGCGTCGGTCGCGCAAACCGAAGTCACGAAGCAAATCGCGGATGAATCAATCTGAATGCGATCGGATCGTGATTGTCTTGAGCGTGCGAATCCGATTGGGCGCTTCTGGAAGTGGCGCTCACCGACATGTTATGCGGGCTTCCGAAGCATTCTTGGGCTGCCGACTTGAACTGAGCAGCGACCGGGAAATATCAAGTAGTCAAAGTCAGCCCGGCACTCAGATGTGAAGATAACGATGAAGTACAGGCACATTGGGCTCCACGATCAGCACCGTGGCCGAAGCCGCTCCTCGAGTTTCTCAACCGCACGCCTACGCCGCCTCCGAATGGCAAGAACCCAAAGACCGCAACGTCGCCAATCAGGTGCGAGTCGAGATCCTCGATCTGCTTTGCGAATTGGATCGGTAACCGTGATACCGAGTGGATCGGAAGAGTCCAACGAATGAAGGGAGACGAGCGCAATAACACGAGATGAAAAGTACCCTACGGGTCGATAAGCTGATAAATAGTCCGTGCAACGTGCCCGCTCTTTGTCTCAAGTGCCACAAGGCTCGAACTCAAATGCCGCTGAATAAACACTCGACGACATTGTCCGCGTCAGAATTTGAATTGTCTCGTCGCCGACTCTTCGCAACGGCGGCCGGGATCGGTGGACTCTCGCTGCCGAGCTACTTGCAGATGCAGAGCCTCGCGGCGTCTGGCAGCGCGGGGAGCGGCCAGGCGAAGTCGTGCATCATCCTCTTTTGCTGGGGAGGAATGTCGCATTTGGAGACGCTGGATTTGAAGCCCGACGCGCCGCGCGAGATCCGTGGCGAGTTCGCTCCGATCCCGACCGTCGTGCCGGGAATCGAGATTGGCGAGCACCTGCCGAAGCTGGCTCGGCACACCGATAAGCTGACGATCATCCGGTCAATTTCTCACGACGATGGGTTTCACGGCCGTGGCATGTATTGGAACCTGACGGGCCACAAGCCGCCGCGAGTCGCCAACATCGCCCCGATGCGCGATGACTGGCCATCGATCGCTGCTGTGATTTCCAGGTTTCGCTCGTCTCCGCGCGGAGTACCGAACGCCGTTCGGATGCCGTATCCGATGGTCGATAACGAGACGCTGCAAGCGGGTGAAGATGGCGGCTGGCTGGGAGTGAAGTACGATCCGATCGTCCTGCGACCGGCCAGCGGCACGCCTTACGAGGGAAGTTCCAAGACGCTCGGTGCCGAAGTCTTGAAGCTGCATGACGTCGATCAAGATCGGCTGTCGTCGCGGCGCGAACTGCTCTCGTCATTGCGAAACACCGAGCGGCGGTCGAGCGACTACGAAAGCTTCGAGCACTTTCAATCACTCGCCAAAGACATCCTCGGCGGGACCGCGTTGCAAAAGGCTTACAACTTCGATCATGAAGACCCGAAGGTGCGCGAGTCTTATGGCACTCACATCGCAGGGCAGAGTTTGTTGCTCGCTCGGCGCATGACCGAAGCGGGAGTGCCGGTCGTACAAGTCTGTTGCGGTCCTGGCGATCTCGGCGGCGGACGAGACACCTGGGACACACACGGCAACAACTTCAACCATCTGAAGAATCGACTGCTGCCGGTCTTCGATCACACGGTCTCGGCGCTGTTGCAGGACTTGTCCGATCGAGGCACGCTCGACGAGACGCTGGTCGTGATCCTGACCGACTTCGGCCGCACTCCGCGAATCAACACCAACGCCGGCCGCGATCATTATCCGAACGTCTATTCGGTCGCCTTCGCTGGCGGAGGCATTCGCGGCGGACAGGTCTACGGCAGCAGCGACAGCAACGCGGCCTTCCCGAAGTCACAGCCATGCTCTCCGCCCGACATCCACGCCACGATCTTCCACGCACTGGGTATCGACCCGAAAACCGAAATCCGCGACATGCTCAACCGCCCGTTCCCGATCAGCGACGGGGGCGTGCTGCCGCTGACCTAAGTCCAGATTCGACCTCAATACCGAAACGAACAAGTCATGAATGGCCGATGTTTGATCCCGGAGGGGCGAAAAACTCCGCCGACTACGAAGTTCTTTGACAATCAGGAATTAGAAGACAAAGTCCGACTCAATTTTGACCGACCTGTGGCCATCGCAGCCAGTGGCATACCGTGAAGATGGCACCTCTCCGAGGCTCCCACGAAACTTCAGCGCAGAAACACAACGATCAGAAGCCCGTCAGCAGTTCACGCGGCACGTTGGCAGTAATACTTGAGCATGCCACCAAGTCGCTCACGGCACTCGATCTGGCCAGCAACTGAACCGACCTCGGCATCTGGCTCGATGAGCTCATTGCCAAGCCCCTGATGATTGCGTTCGACGTGGTAGTGCGCGACGTATTCAGCGACTGCTCGTTCAATTGATCGCCGCCCGAAGAAAATCATGCGATCGAGGCATTCTGATTTCAAAGAACCGAAATACCGCTCCAGCTGTGCGTTCAGGTTGGGGCTTTTCGGCGGCAGCATGATGGGCTCTACGTCCGATTGACGCAGGATCGAGTGGAATGATTCACAGAACTTCGTGTCACGGTCCATGATCAGGTAGCGCTTATCGTTGAGAAAACCATCATCGAAGCTGGTGAGTTCACGTGCCGCTTGTTTCATCCAGGCTTCATGCGGATTCGCTGTACAGCCAGCAAAGTGAACGCGGCGTGTTTTCAATTCCATCACGAAGAGCAGGTAGTAAGTCACGAGACCGCTCTTCGTCCACACCTCGACGGTCGTGAAGTCGATGGCCGCGAGAACGTCCCAGTGCGATTTGAGGAACGCCTTCCAGGTGGTCTGTCGCTTCCGGTCGGGTGCCGGTTCGATGCCGTGCGCCTTCAGAATGTTGCCCACAGATTGATCCGAGACGTCGTGACCAAGATTCTGCATGGCACCAGCGATCCGGTCATAGCCCCAACTGGGATTCTCGCGTGCCATCTGGAGACGAGTTGCCTGATCGCGTCAGACAGAGGCGGGCGACCGGGTCTGCTCTTTCGGCGATCGATGTAGTCCCACTTGTTGGCGACGAGCATCCGGTGCCAGCGCAGAATCGTGTCCGGCGTGAACAGCGTGCCGACTTCTTCCAGTCGCTTGCGTCCCAGGACCACGCCCTTCACCGCCAGGCGACGTCGCTGGTCGTCA
>JBLFXD010000833.1:0-3402 GCA_047611045.1 Planctomycetaceae bacterium
GGTGCGATGACCTTGTAAGTCTTCAGCGCTTCCTCGTTCTCTTTAACAGTCAGTTGCGCAATCGTTTGCTCATGTTCTGCCTGCTCGATCTGCAGTGTCGCTTTTTCAGCGGCGAGTTTCTGTTTCGCCAGCTCTGCCTCGGGAACTGTCCCGTCGACGTTCGAGTTGGCTTTGACCGACATGGCGAGGTCAGCATCTGCAAACTCGGATGACTTTTGGGCATAGCGAACGTGAACGTCGTTGGTCGACTTCTCAAGTTCTTTCAGATAGGTGGCCTTGGCGACGCCATCGTTAAGTCCGGCGATAACCTGACCGGCCTGCACGACGGTGCCTTCTTCGGGCGTGTCGGTTTCAAGAATTCCCGGCCGCTCGGCGGCAAGCGTCACCACATCGATCAGTTGGATCGTGCAGTCGTACGCGGTGACGACGTCAGGCTTTCCCTGTTGAGCTTCGACAGCGTGGTCACTCGTAACCACAACTGCCAACATCGCGATAAGTGCCGCGCCGATCGAACCGAAGGTCCACGCTGCCAGATGTTTCATGTCGAGACTCCCAAAAAACTCTTAAAGCCCATTGTTCTGAAACCAGCCCTGCCGACCCGAATCAACGTGTCCATTGTACGGTTCGACGGTGTCGAACTCCGGAACGCTGTCGATCTCTGAAGATCTGAAGCAGGAGGCTGACGTAGATAGTTTGCTCATCCCCGAAACGATGTAATTCGCTAGTTTGAGATGAATTGAGGATCGTACCCATCACTGCCGGACACAGCCAGATCGATTCGGCGGCCGCATCCGGTTGTGAAACTGCGGAAAATACGCAGAAATGAGCAATCAATTCCGGCGATTCGAAAGTCGCCGGTACTGAAGAAACGCCCACGTTCCCATAAATTTTCAGGACACACCTCATGAGTGACTCAAAGTCGGCGGGGCGGTCGTCATCCGACGCTGCGTCTCGAGTTCTAATTCCCGCAAGCTGGGAAGTTCCGGCAATTTTTAGAAATCGGCTCGGAAATCAGGTCGGTCGTCAGCGAGCGATGGTTGCTGACGGGCATTTGCTGCTGATTCTGCACAGCCCGCCGGAGCCAGACGAGCACGATCGTCAAGGCCGACTTTTCTGGCGACTGCCTGATGGAACCTGGAAAGTCAACTGCCCCGATTCACCGATCAAGAGCCTGCACGGTCACCTGAAAGACTACCGGCAACGGATTGAAAAACTTGAAGAACAGGAAGAGGTTGCGAAGACGTCCGACGAGTATTTCCAGGTAATTTCAGACCTGCTGCCACTTCACCGTGCCGCTCGAAACATGCACGCGGCACTTCAAACCGCACGGCAGGAGATCAAAGAAGCGAAAGACGTCATCAACTTTCGCGACGAGGCGTACGAGATCGAGCGAATGTCGGACCTGGTCAACGCCGACGCCAAGAACGAACTGGATTTCCTGATCGTCTGCCGAGCCGAGGAACAGGCCAAAGTCGGTTACGAGATGGGAATCTCGTCACACCGGCTGAACCTGCTGGTCGCGTTCTTTTTTCCGATCGCGACGCTGTCGTCCATCTTCGGAACCAACCTGACTCACGGCTACGAGAATATCGACGCACCGTGGTTGTTCCTGCTGATGCTGCTCACTGGCCTGCTGTTCGGCCTGGTTCTGACAATCGGGATCACACGCAAGGGCCGTCCGAAAACGTGATCGGCGAATTGCAAAACGCAGTAGCTCATTCAAGGCAGCGGACGATGATCGCGGACATGTCGTCAGCGATGTCTCTGGAACCGACGAATTCGCAGACCTCGCTTCGCAGCTCTTCAATGATCTGTGCGCCGGGCAGGTTTCGCCGATCCTTGACGAACTGCAGCGTGCGTTCGAGGCCAAACAGTTCGTTATCCGCCGTGTGAGCTTCCTGAAACCCGTCCGTCGGAACAAACAGCGTGTCGCCAGGTTCCAGAGCGACGCGAAAGCTAGTGTTGATAATCGTGTCGGGAATCAGGCCCAGCGGCAGACCGGTACTCCTTAACGTTTCCGTTTCGCCGGACGCCTTGATCAGATACCCATTGTGACCGGCCGAGGCGAACGTGAAGCTGCGGTCCGCCGGATCGACCCTCGCCAGAAACAGCGTGACGAAACGGTGATCTTCGAGGTCGCCGGAAATAAACCGATTGGCCAGCATCAGGATCTCGCCGGAATGAGGCCGAGTCGTCGCGACGGCTCGCAGGTACGCACGCAACTCAGCCATCAACAAGGCTGGACCGAGACCATGCCCGGTGACGTCTCCCACGACGGTGCCCCAGCATCCGTTTCCCATCGGGATAAAATCGAAATAGTCGCCGGCTGTTTCTTCGGCAGCGTACACAGCTCCGGCGATATCAAATCCTGGAACATCCGGCGATTCGCGAGGAAACAGTGCCTGTTGAACGTGCCGCGCGGCGTCCAGTTCGTCCTGCATCCGCTTCTGATCGCTGACGTCGAGCGAAACTCCGATTGTCCCGACGATGTTTCCAACGGCGTCCCGTAGCGGTTCAACATGGATGGACAACGTTTTGCCACGCCAGAAGAATTCAATCGAAACCGGAGTTCCCTGCGCCGCACTTCGATGAGCCGCAATTGGTGGAAACTGATCATCGTCAGTCTCGAAGAAGTCTTTGAGCGTTTTCCCAACAAGCGATTCGCCACCGGCTTCGTTGATCAGAAACTCACGCGACGGCGGCGTGATGCGAAGTTCCGTGTCGGTCGTCCAGAGCACGGCGGGAAGTTGCTCAGTGATCAGCCGCATGCGTTCGTCACTTTGACGCTGCATGTCCGAAGCGCGTTGACGTTCAATCGAATAACGAATCGCTCGTGAAAGAACGTTCCCGTCGATTTCGCCTTTGACCAGATAGTCCTGCGCCCCAACCTGCATCGCCTCGAGGGACTTTTCTTCGTCAGCCAGACCTGTCAAAACGATAATCGGAACTGACGGAGCGGCTTTGTGAAGCGTGCGACAGGTGTCTATCCCGAAGCTGTCCGGCAAGTTCAAATCAGCAAGGACAATGTCGACAGGACGCGATTTCAGAACGGCCACACCATCAGCCAGCGACTCGGCAATCTGGACCTGGTAATCTGCCGAGCGAACTTGTTCGAGGTAGACCTCAAACAGCTCAGCGTCCGAATGGCTGTCTTCGACCAGCAAAACGCGGATGTAAGGTTTGTTCTGCATGGGGCGGCCCGAAGTCCTCGTGTTGCTCAGAATCCTCCCGCAGCGACAGTGCAGGCAGGAATTCGCGACAACCTTTCAGCACATTCAGCTCTGCGGTGAGCGCCGGCAGAGCCTTGGTATCTGAGTCTTCCGTCTTCGCGTGAATCTCAACGTGGCCGCACAGAATACCCGGCACCTCGGCCTTTCGCTACGAGTACGTTTGCATCTGGCT
>JBLFXD010000834.1:0-3401 GCA_047611045.1 Planctomycetaceae bacterium
CCGTTGAAAGACTCGTCCTTGACAAGCAGAAACAGTCCCGTTGAGATCAATCACTCAAACCATAACCGTCACTCAATCTTCAACTAAACATCGGACATCATCGAGCGATCGTCGATCAAGTGCGGAACGAACTTCACTTCGCCATTACCGGGACGAGTCAGCTGAAACCAGTAGATGACCGGTGCAGCTCCAGGCTCCACATCGCCGGTCGGCCCGTGAGCCCACTTCCGTTTGCCACAGACGATGTCCTGCAGACCGTCTCCGTCGATGTCGGCCAGTTCCAGTAGTAGCGGTCGGTCAGCTGCAGCTTTTCGAATGAAACATCTGCTGAAACATCTGCGGCATCCACACTTCTAGCAGCGGCCAGGAACAACACAGCCACGGCTGCTATTCCTGAAATCGGCAGCGTCCTCGTCTGCCAACTCATTGGTGCTTCCTCCGATGCCAGTGAATCTCGATCTGGTGGTAGGACAGCGTTGAGACTGACGGCAACGTTTTCAAGTCCGGAGCCCGATTCGACAATGCATACCGGCAGCGTGCAAACAAACCCCCGACACTCATCGTGAAGATCAGCATCGGAGTTCTCGTAGTCACATCTCGAAGACAGCTCGCTTTGACAAGGACGTGGACGATGGAAGCCATTCGGATCGCGACGGCGCAGTTTGAAGTCAGGAATGCGGACACAGAGTTCAATCTGGCAGCGAGGCGTCTGGAGTTGTATCGTGACATCCTTGGGGCTCCGCATGAGAACCCGATCATCGATCCAAGCTGGAGTCTGACGAAGTAGTCAGTTGGACTGCCGGCGTTAGATCTCCGCAGTCTGGTTCTCCGCAGTCTGGTTCTCCGCAGTCTGGTTCTCCGCAGTCTGGTTCTCCGCAGTCTGGTTCTCCGCAGTCTGGTTCTCCGCAGTCTGGTTCTCCGTTGTCTGGTTCTTCGTTGTCTGGTTCTTCGTTGTCTGGTTCTTCGTTGTCTCGGTCTTCATTACCGACTTGCAGGAGCGGATTCGTCGATGAGCTTTCCCGAAGCGATCACAGATGGGGCACGAGCAGTCGTCGGAATTTCTGACCATTTCAATCGCCTTAAGGGCGTGGCAGCGGATTTGCTGGAGACGGGCGCCGCGACCGAACGCGGTTACTTCACGCCTTCCGAAGACGAGCGGGTTCGACAGTTGCTCATTTCTTATTGGCAGTCGCGAAACGCGTTGATCGAACTGGTCGTCACTCTTCATCATGCTTCGTCAAAACGTAGTGCATCAGGCGCCGAGCAGCTTTCGAACGACGAACGTGCTGCTGCATTTCTGGTCGCCTGGACCGGCGCTCTGGTTCTTGTCGATGCGGCACGATTTCTAAGACACAACTGTGCTGGGCGGCCGATCGTTCTGAAAAAACTGAACGAGCCCGAGCCTCATTTTGGAATCCCTGCGGGAACGTACGACCGAATTCAATCTTCATTGACCAGCCCGGTTCACGCGTGGCACCTTTACCACGCTCGTGAATACTGGAACGCGAATCGTGACTTTCTCTGTGAGCTTGCGAGCGGTACCGAACTTGAATCGTTGATCGAAACCTCTTGTCAGCTGCTTGCAGAACACAACGTCGACCTGCAGCAGTACGCTGTGGCCCGAGCGCGAACTCGAGCTCGGCAAACCGGGAACAAAAGCCGTGATCTGGTCGGACGGGCTTTGTACGGATTGCAGAAAGCGGTTTCGCGACTGATTTCCGGCAAGTTCACGCACATCGGCCACAAGCCTCAGTTACCGCCCGACATTGCTGACCAGGTTCGACAATTGCTTCGGCCTGGTGACGTATTCGTGAATCGAAAAGAGCATGCGATTACGAATTATTTTCTCCCAGGATTCTGGCCGCACGCCGCATTTTACATAGGCCGAACCGATCAGCTTGAGCAGATGGGCATCGCGGATCATCCGAATGGCGAGCCGCGCTGGAGACGCCTGCTCGAATGTGCCGGCCCATGCGACGGCCGAGTTGTGGAAGCACTCAAAGACGGCGTGAGAATTCGATCGCTGGCATCACCGTTTGCCGCCGACGCGATTGCGGTGATCCGGCCGCGGTTGTCTTCCGAAGTGATTACCGAGGCTATCACACGCGCCTTGTTTCACGATGGTAAACCGTACGACTTCGACTTTGATCTGACACGCTCCGACCGGCTGGTGTGCACGGAAGTCGTTTATCGGTCATTCGAAGGTCTTGCCAGTGTGAACTTTTCACTGACTGACCGAGCTGGCCGCAAGACTCTGGCCGCTGAAGATCTTTTGAACATGGCACTTGCCGAGCAACACTTCGAAGTCGTGGCGGCCTACTCGCCTTGTCACTCGCCAAACATCGCGACCGAAACCGCCGCCGCTGACCTGCTCCGATCCACGCTGCCGGATTGATGCAGGAACACTCAACGAGCAGTCGGCGCAGGCCGACTGGCACATACATTAAGGATAGTCGCTCGCCGACACATCGTTTGGTTCAGTCAATCAGCCACGCGGACGGATTCTCGACCGCCTGGCAAATCGTCTGAAGAAATGCGGCGGCCGGGGCTCCGTCCACCGCCTGATGGTCGAACGTCAGGCTGAGCGTCATCTGATCCCTCGCGAGAATCCTGTCTTCATCCAGAACGACCGCTTCCCGCCGGATTTTTCCGACTCCAAGGATCGCCGTCTGTGGCGTGTTAATGATCGGCGTAAACGCATCGACACCAAACGCGCCGAGGTTTGTGATCGTGAATGTGCCGCCGCTCAGTTCGGCGGCTGAGCACTTGCGCTGTCGTGCTCGGTCAATGAGGCTCGTGGTCCGCGTTGAAATTTCGCTCAGACTGCATTGGTCGGCGTTCGTAACGACAGGCACCAGCAACCCGGATTCCGTGTCGACGGCGAGACCGATGTGGATGCCGTCCGGTTGGATCATCCCTTCGTCCGACCAGAGACAATTCATGGCTGGATGGCGTCTCAAGGCCAGCCCCGTCAGCTTGATCAGGATATCGTGATAAGCGGGAACCGGAGTATTTCCGCTTGTTTTGAACTGTTGCCGCAGGCTGACCAGATTCGTAGCGTCAGCTCGCGACGTCAGCGTCACCGCCGCCGTGTTTTGAGCACTGTGCAGCATGCGTTTGGCAATGACAGATCGGACGCTTCCGTTTGGAATCGAGGACGAAGTTTCGCCGTTTGATTTCGAAGCCGCGACAATATCACGTTCACGAATCCGTCCAGTCTTGCCGCTGCCTTTGATGCCCGACCAGTCGAGACCGAGCTCCTTTGCCAGCCTCCTAGCTCGCGGAGAAATGGCCGCTTTGCCACGACTGGATTGCTCGGGGACGTCGGTTCGCGTTTGACATTCCGTATCCGGTGCCGCGGGTGCCGACTGACCTGCCGCTGTTGATGATTCAGCCGCGAC
>JBLFXD010000835.1:0-3380 GCA_047611045.1 Planctomycetaceae bacterium
AAAGGCGACGGGATCATCGGGAAGTTCATGAAGCAGATGCAGGCAGCCGCCGACATGCAGGAGCAGATCAAGCGGCAGAAAAAAGAAGATGATGACGAAAATGGCCCAGCGGGAGTCCGCGTCCGCAAGCCACGCAAGAAGTAGTCGCTTCGTGGTCAGTTTTCGCTGTAGGTCAGTCTCGGCCTGACGGAATCTGGAATCGATGATCGGTATGGCCTACCGCGAATTTCGTCAGGCATAGCCTGACCTGTCCGAAATCGTTGAGCGATCCTCAGGAAATCTTTAGCCATGTTCCGAGTCACCCAGAACATTGAATTCTGCTACGGCCATCGCCTGCTGAATTACAGCGGAAAGTGCCGGCACCTTCATGGCCACAACGGCCTCGCGGTGATCGAACTGGAGGGCGAAAAACTCGACGATCGAGGAATGCTCGTTGACTTTTCGGACATCAAAAAGTCAGTTCGCACTTGGGTCGACGACGAACTCGATCACCGGATGATCCTCAACGAGAACGACCCGGCCGTTCCCTTCTTCCAGGAACAGGGCGAACCGCTTTTTCTGCTTCCCGTGAATCCGACGGCTGAAACAATCGCGAAATTGATCTTCGACTTCACGAAGTCGCAGGGCTTCCCGGTGCGGGAAGTGGGTCTCTGGGAAACGCCAAAGTCTTTCGCAACTTACACCGACCGTTAAACGCGATGAGGCTCCGCGCCGAGCGGCAGAGCCGACCTTCAACCAGTCTTTGCATCAGACGGGGCGGTTTCAGGTTTCGGTTCCTGAGCCATCTCGTAAAGACGGATTGTTCCGTCGTGATCGGCAACGGCCAGAGTTTTGTTATCCGGAGCGAGGTCGACGTCGAAGCCTGGGGCACGCTGCCGAAACTTGAGCCGATGAAACGCCACTTCTTCTTCGGGCTTCCAGAACCAAAGGAAGCCTCCAGTGCGACTGCCGCCTGACGCGATGATGAATCCGTCCGGGTGAAACTGGACTCCCCACGCCGTGCAGACTTCTTTTTTCTCGTGACGCAGCTGTTTCAGAAGGTTTCCAGACTCCCAGTCGAACAACAGAACGCGCGCGTCGCCGCTGTGAGCAATTCCTTTGTCCTCGCCCGCCGCTCCGGCGCAAGCCAGTTGCGAGCCGTCCGCGTTGAAAGTCATCCCCCGGATTCCGCCGACGTCGACTTCGTACTTCACGCTGTAAGTGTGAAGCAGGCTGGCGTCGATTTCGCGGACCAGTTTGCCGGACTGGACATCCCAGTGTTTGACGACACCCTTTAAGTCGGCAGAAATCAGATTCTTACCGTCCGGATGAAACGCGACGTGATAGACGTGGCAGTCGTGACCGAGCATTTCCTGGTGAAGCTTCTCCGCCGCGTCCGTGTGCCAGACTCGGACGGCTCCGTCGTTTCCCACACTCGCCACCAGTTTTCCGTCAGGACTGACGGCGACTTTGCGAATCGAACCTTTGTGAGCCTCGAACGAGAACAGGGGCTTCGGTTCGGAAGCTCTTCCCGACCAGATCACCAGTTGTCCGACAAAGTCGCCAGTCGCCATGCGGTCGCCGTCTGCGAAGAGCGATACGCCGCCCACCCAACTTTGATGCTTCGCCAACTCAAGCCGCGAGTCTGCAGGTGCGATCGGAACCGGCGGGTATCGCGGTTTCTTCTTCGGATCGGCAGGCGGTTCGAGAGCGGGTTCTTTAGAAAGATCCCAGCGATGAACGAAGTAGTCCCTCGCTCCGGCAAACAGAAACTGATTCACAGGATCGTACTTGCAGGCAAGAATGCCGCGATCGTGCTTCAGCTCGGCGACGAGTCTCGTTGCGACAGGATCGGCACCGTCGGGTTTGGGAACGTATTTTGGTTCGTCCATTTTGTTCGACTCTTCACGAAGAACGTCAGTTTTGAACTTTGAAGTTTCCGCCAACTTAAATCAGCAGTTCTTTAACCGCCACGCGTTCGGGCGCGCCGATCGGAACCTTGTTCCCGCCGACCTGGTGCGTCGCCGTCGGATCCAGGCCAACCGCTCGCATGTAGGTATGGAACATTTCGCCGACGTGAACCGGGCGGTCGGAGATTTCGGTTCCGTTGTCATTCGTTGCTCCGAGCACGCCGCCGGTCTGAATGCCACAACCTCCCAGGACGACCGACCAGCTGTCCTGCCAGTGGTCGCGACCGTTGTCCGGCTGGATGACCGGGGTGCGTCCGAACTCTGTGACGAGCATTACCAGCGTGTGGTCGAGTGCTCCGCTCTCGTCCAGGTCCTGCATCAGTGTTGCGAACGGCTGATCGAATTCGCCGAGTTGCTCGAGATGGAAGTTGAAGTTTTCCATGTGCGAGTCGTAATTGTTATGCGTAACCTTGACGCAGGTGACACCCTTTTG
Source organism: Planctomycetaceae bacterium (assembly GCA_047611045.1). Lineage (GTDB taxonomy): Bacteria > Planctomycetota > Planctomycetia > Planctomycetales > Planctomycetaceae > JABMPE01. The sequence continues at coordinate 2,383 of JBLFXD010000835.1, forward strand.
AAGGAGTCGTCGTGCGAGCAGGCAATGGCGGCCGACGTCGTGCGAGCCGTATCGCAGTTGGTCTTTCTCAGATTCTTTGGTGACGTCAAACAGTTCTTTCTGATGAATTAGTTGCGCTGCCTGATCGTACGAAGACTGATAGGCCTCGGTGTATGCCGTGCGTCGTCGTTGTGAGAATCGCAAGTCGGCAATCTGCCGCAGCTTGTAGCGCGTGTCGTCAAGCTCTTTGTTGAACTGGTCAGGACGATCGACGTTCAGCGGCGGCTTACCACCACTCAGCACGAGCGATGCGTGTCGCGGGCCGAGGAATGCTGCATCCTGACGCGGGCCCCAGCGACTCGGAGTGATGTGGATATTGCCGGGCAGGTCTTCGTTGTCGGCCAGTAGTTTGGAATAGACGGGGCCGATCCAGGGGTACGGTCCCTGTTGTGGAGGTCGGCCGGTCACGACGTACTCGCGAGCTCCGCCGTGACTGCCAGGAACTTTTTCTGCAAACATGCTGCGGACGACGGCCAGCTTGTCCGCAATCTGAGCTGTGTACGGCATCAGTTCAGAGAAGTGAGTTCCAGGCACCGACGTCGGTATCGATCGAAACGGCCCGCCGGTATCTGTGTTCGGTTTTGGATCGAATGACTCAAACTGACTAAGGCCGCCGTTCAACAGGAAGATGAGGACCTGCTTCTTCTTCGCCTCGATTTCTTTGGCGATGAGCGGGTGAATCAACTGGCCCATTGCTCCGACACCAGCGGCACCGGCAAGCATGTTGCCGAGCATCGAGCGGCGTGAAACCTGGTGAGCCGCAGAATTGCAGGCGGGATCATCTCTCATGAGTCTGCTTTCAACTTTTCTTCAATGATTCAGACGAAATTCGGCCGAAGCGAGCAGTGACCAGACCAGAGCCGAAACGGCCTTCGGTCGATCCGCTTTTCCGGCTTCGAGGTGTTCTTTGACAAGAGTCCGTTCGTCTTCTCCCGGCAACCTAGATGTCGATCCGCCAA
>JBLFXD010000836.1:0-3378 GCA_047611045.1 Planctomycetaceae bacterium
AGTCAGGCGTGCTGAAAGAAAACCCGGCCATGCCCGGCTCTCCGTCACCTGAGATTTCAGACGCCGGCCAGAAGCGAATCGTCAAAATCCACGCGGGCGGCCCAGCTCGGTCGCAGGCTGCTGCTGCAGTGCCATCTCCTCACTCGGTTGGTGTCGCCGCCGAGCGACGTCAGCAAGACACCGAGCTCTCCGGATTCGCGGCGACAGCCGTCTTCGGCGACGCCGGTCAGGAATCAAACGCTGCTTCCGACACCAGCGAGCAAGCTCTCGAAACTTCGGCGAAGCCCGGTCGACAACTCCGACTCGACTCAACCCACAAGAAAACAGTGAAGCCGACCAGCCGACCAGCGACAACTCGCAAGTCAGTCACAGTTCAGCCGTCGCCGGTCGTTGTCCAGGGAGCGAACCTGCTCGACCGGATTCTTTCGTCGGTGGATCACGAACAGAACGCGACCCGCCCCAAGGCTGCCAACCGAAACCAGATTGACCATCAGTCAGACGAACGAGGCAACTCATGACCGCCGCGCTTGAACTTGGCTCATCGTCAATTCGGTCTTTGCGACGTGAAGACAACGTCCTGAAGTCACGAACCAGCCACTGCGTCTATGCTGTCCTGCCGAACTCGCCCGCGCACCAGCGACTGCTCGAACAATGCGGGCTTCAATTCACCACATGCGAAGACGGCATTCTGCTGCTCGGCGACGGCGCTTACGACAACGCGGAACTCTTCAGATCGCCTTGCCTGCCTCTGATGGTCGGCGGACGAATTCCGAAGGGCAATCCGATTGTCCGACAGCTCATCAGTTCGCTCGTCGAAGTCATCCTGCCAATCGCTGGCAGCCGCAACGAAATCTGCGCGCTGACCTTACCGGGCGGAGCGGCTCTCGACTCATCGAGCGAAGCGCGAGCGGACCTGGAATTCTACATTCGACTCGTGAAACTTCAGGGCTACGAACCAAAGCTCGTCCCGGCCAGTCAGGCATTGATCCTCGCCGAGCTGGTCGAAAGCGCATTCACGGGAATCGGCATCGTCTTCGGGGCGTCCGGATGCGAAGCCATCCTCGCACACCGCGGCAACCCGATCTGCCACGCTGCCAGCGACCACGGCGGAGAATGGATCGATCGTCAACTGGCCAGGAAGCTGAATGCTCCATCCGTCGACTCCGATGATGATCCCGCAGATGCGCCGGCAGCAGACCAGTCGTTTGCTCGAGAGTCGCTACTCTCAATAACTCGTCGCAGAGAACAAATCACCAGCGCGGCAACGATCTCCGGAGACTCTTTCACGAAGCACGTCGAGTCGTTGATGCAGGAAACGATCTTCGAACTCTGCGATGCCTTCAGCGGCGAGCTGATCCGCAGTCGTCGTGCCAAGGAACTGCCGAGTCCCCTGCCAATCATCTGTGGCGGCGGACTGATTCAGACACCCGGCTTCGGCTCGATCCTCGCCAGCGTTCTGCAGGAAGTGAACCTGCCGATCCAGACGCAGCGACCGCGACTGATCACCCGAGCCGATCACAGCATCGCCCGCGGCCTGCTCATCAGCGCCGAACTGGAAGCCACATCCCGCCCGGCCGGCCGCGCCGCATAAACTCGAACTCGTAACGACGTTCGAAGCGTGCACACACCAGACACAACGAGCCCGACCTGAAACCAGGCCGGGCTCGTTTCGTTCGTGTGGCGGTTTCTGATTCGGGATGTCATGCTTTGTCGATTCAGCAACAACTGAGTTAAGCAATCTTTTTCAACCACGAAATACACGGAAGACACGCTTCATTTTTCCGTGCCTTCCGTGTATTCCGTGGTCAACCTTTTTCTTTGATATTGGACACGGAGAACTGAACGATGAGCCTTCACCGCCTGGCCTGCGTCGTGCTGTTGATCTTGCCAGTCTCGCCGTTGCTTGCGGCGAGCAGCGCTGCGAACAATCCACTAGCCGAAGGCTTACGACCGTTCCTGCAGGCTCTTAGCGGGAACGTGACACAGTTCTCCCTGACCGGCACCGTCACGCTTCCGATCGACAGTAAAGAGCAGACTGTCACCATCGAGCTCGTTCGATTCAGCGACGACGCCTTCGACCTGTCGCTCACGCATCGCGAATACGCAGTGTCGATCCGCCGTCGCAGCGAGACCACCGCATTCGCACTGCCGCTGCACAAAGTCGTCTTCATCGGTCACGGCCAGATCGATCCTGCCGACTCGTTGAAGCCCTTTGAGATCACCACGCGACTACTCGGTCCTGGCACCCAGGTCGGAGCATTCGCCCCGCTGGTTCTGCAAGCGGATGCCAACGCAGTTTCCGTGGCGCTGACAACACTGGCAGGCGTGACATTTGACTCGGAGTCTGAGCGTTGGTCGAAAGGCGACGTCAACTTTGCATTCGATTCGGACGGAACGATCAACATCCACGCTGGCGACGCGTCAATCAATCTTGCCGTCACTTCAACCGTTCCGGAGGCGCCCCCAGCAGAATCATGGCCGGACCTGAAGACAGTCCCGCTCCCTCGCGTCGAACTTGAACGGCAACTTGTCCGTGGCGTCCGGCGAGCCTTTGAAATCCTGGCGCCGTCGCCGTTACTCACAAACCCGCCACAATCAGGCCGCAAGGTTTCGAACGGCGAGTTGAGATGGATCGACGGCCAACGAGTGGCCCTGCTCAAGGGAACTCCGGAACAGGTCGGCAAGGCTCACGGCGAGCTACTGATAACCGAAGCCGGACGCTGCATCGACTCCGTGCTGTATACCTTCGGAACGGCCCAGACAATCCGCACCGGCCGATGGTTCCGCAGCGATCTTGACGCTGCGTACAAGCGACTCTCGCCGCACATTCCCGAACGACACAAACGCGAAACGCGAGCGATGGCGGCCGCTCTCGACCTTGATCCCGAGCTGGTTGAAGCTCTCAACGTCTTCCCGGAACTGTTTCACTGCTCGGGGTTCGCGGTCTTCGGCAAAGCAACGGCAGACGGAAAGCTCTACCACGGTCGAGTTCTCGACTACATGACCACGATCGGTCTGCAGGATTCGGCCACAACGTTCATCGTCAACGTCGACGGCCAGATTCCCTTCGCGAATGTCGGATACGCAGGCTTCATCGGCAGCGTCAGCGGCATGAACGCAAAATCAATTTCGCTCGGCGAGATGGGCGGTCGCGGCGAAGGCCAGTGGGACGGCGCTCCCATGGCGACGCTGATGCGGCGGGCTCTGGAAGAATGCTCAACGCTCGACCAGGTGATGGACCTCTGGAAGAACAGCCCGCGAACCTGCGAGTACTACTACGTCTTTGCCGACGGGAAAACCAATCAGGCCGTCGGAGTATCGGCCCTGCCCGACTCGATCGAGTTCATCCAGCCTGGGCAAACGCACGCTCGGCTCGGA
>JBLFXD010000837.1:0-3372 GCA_047611045.1 Planctomycetaceae bacterium
AATTCGAACGAGTTCCGATACCTGCCGTAGTTAACTCTCCGTATGTGACTCCGAGACTTCTCGGAAACAATTACTCAATTTCAGCTTCAATCAAACCCGGTTCCCCACCGCCCCAAAAGGATCCCGCCATGAATGGTTGCAAAGATTACCACGTTACCCGTCGAGCGATGATGGGTGCCTCTGCCGCGACGCTGATGGGCTTTTCGATTCGCGATTTGCTGGCAGCAAAAGGCCGAGACCATACGCCAACTGCTGATAACGTCATCCTCTTCTGGAATGGCGGAGGAATGACTCATCTGGATACGTGGGATCCGAAACCGGGTCGTCCGACGCAGGGTGAGTTCGAGCCGATCGCGACTTCAGCTGACGGCGTTCAGATCAGCGAAATCTTCCCAGAATTCGCCAAGCAGATGCACAATGTTGCCTTGATTCGGTCCATCGCCGGTACACAAGGAGCTCACGGTCGAGCGACGTATCAGCTTCAGACAAGTTTCAACCAAACCCCGAACGTCATTCACCCAGGATTCGGTTCGGTGGTTGTCCACGAAAAGGAAACGATCGGCGACCTGCCGGCTTATGTTTCAATCAGTGGTCAGGCTCCACGGTCTTCATACCTCGGCCAGTCATGCTCGGCATACTTCGTTGGCAGCCCTGGCGACAAAGACCCGTACCTCGCGTTTCCAGAAGGGATTACTCAGACCCGCGGAAACAAACGCCTCGAAACGCTGGCGAAGTTCAACGGTCGGTTCAACGGCAAAACGACCAGCCGCGAACTGGATGCGACCAGGACGTCTGTCAATGACGCCGTTCGTTTGATGCGAAGTCCGGCGCTCAAGGCATTCGAGCTTGATCACCTCCCACTCAGTCAGTTCGAACGATACGGCGACACACCGTTTGGCCGAGGTTGTCTGGTGGCGAAGCAGCTTGTCGAAACCGGCGTTCGATTTGTCCAGGTCAACCGAGGCGGCTTTGACACCCATCGCGACAACTTCGAAGCGATGCGAAATCATGGCGAAGTCATGGACCCGGCACTGGCATCGCTGATGCAGGACCTCGATGAGTCAGGTCAGCTTAAGAAGACACTGGTTGTCATGCTGAGCGAATTTGGCCGCACGCCGAAGATCAACAAAGACGGCGGACGGGATCACTACCCCGGAGTCTTCAGTTGCTTCATGGCAGGCGGCGGCATCAAGGGCGGTCAGGTCATCGGCTCTTCGGACGAAGACGGCTACAAGCCAAAAGATCGACCAGTCCAGGTTCCGGACCTGCACGCAACGCTGTGTCACGCGTTGGGCATCGATCCAGAGAAAGAAGTCATGACTCCGCTGCAGCGACCGATGAAGCTGGTCGACGGCGGCAAGCCCGTCATGGAACTCTTCGGATAATCCAGCTTTGACTTCGAATTTAGAGCCCGGGCTCCCGTGGAGTCCGGGCTTCTTTTGCGTTTTTGTCTTATTGATTTATTGTCGAAAACTCGAAACACGATCGGCCGCCCGATGGTGTTTTCAGCCATCGTGATTGCTTGTTTGCTGACGGCGTGACGGCCAACGTTCGTATAAATTGACGAAGTGTGCTGCCCGTCGTACCTTGAATGGCTCCCCGCGATTCTCCCGCCCTGACTTTCCTGCCTCTATTCGGTCTGGTTTTGATTTATGAGTCGGATCAACTTCCTCGCCCGAGGTCTGTGCCTCGCTCTGCTTCTCTTCAGTTTTCGGCCAGTCATCGCTCAGGGGCCACTGCGTGGTTCCATCATTGAAGACCGTGCCGCTCGAAAGCTCGTTGAAGCCGGCGACGCTCGTCTGGAAGCGGACGAAGCGAGTAAGGCCGTTGAAATCTGGCAGTCGGTCATCGAGCGTTACCCGACCAGTCGCGTCCGGTTTGAAGCTCACATCCGACTCGGAAATCACTTCCTTGAACGCGACCGCGCGTACGACAAGGCTCGTGTGCAGTTCGGCGAAGTCGCTTCCGAGGAAAACCGCGATCAGGATCAGCGAGCCGAAGCGACGCTGAAGATGGGCATGTGCTTTTACGAAGCTCGCAACTTCGGTAAGTGCTTTTCCGTCATGCGGGATGTCATCGAGCATTTTCCTGTCAGCAAACAGGTCAATCAGGCTTACTACTACATTGGCCTCGGCCATTTTCAGCTCGGGCATTACAGCCGAGCGATCGACGCGTTGGAGAAGGTCGGCACGTCGATGGGCGAAGACGACAGCCAGCTCGAAAAGGTCGAAGCTGGCAAGCGTCTGTTCGTCAAAATTGAGGATGCGGACCTGGCCGCTCTCGAGTCCGGCGCGCCGGTCATCGTTCAATGCGAAACCAGCAGCGGAGACGTCGAGCAGGTCAAGTGTTTCCCCGTAGGCCGCAACGTTCGGATTGTTCTGGGCAGTGTCGTGACAGCTTTGGGCGTACCGCAAAAGAACAACGGTCGTCTCGAAGTGAAAGGTGACGACACGGTGAAGGTCGTCTATATCGATGAGCACACGGCTGACAAGCAGTTCAATCGCCAGGTTCTTCACGAAGCAAAAGTCGTTGGCGACGGCATTGTCTCAATCACTGATGGTGCCTTTGCCGAGACGTTGCAGGGAGTCGTGCTGGGCAAGCCGGTGAACGTTCAGACGAACGATCCGGATCGAGATCTGACCGACGGGTCTGACCAGATTGAAGTGACGGTCGAAGTCCACCGTGCCAAGACCGAAGACGAGATGGAACAGGAAGCTGTCGCGATACTCGCAGCGGACGACTCGGACGCAGATCTCGATGACAACGGGCAGCCAATAATCGCTCGGTATCGGAAGGTCGACGAGCTCTCTGTCAAGTTGTCAGAAGTTGTGATTCAGACAATTCGCCCTGTCGATGATGTTGCTCCCGTTGGCGATGCGGCTCCGACTGAAGTCGCCACTACGTCTGACCCGGCAGCTTCAACCGCACCGGCAGTAGAGGCTGCTGCTGGCGCTGGTGAGCCCAACGCCGGCGCTCAGCCTGCCGATGACACGATTCATTCCGGAGTATTTCGTTCGGCGGTTCCTCTTGTGCGAGCCAAAGAAGTTGTCGCTGGAGACGCCATTCTTCAGGCAATGCCCGGTGACCTGATTCGAGTGAACTATCGCGATGAGAGAAACACCAGCGAAGGACTGCTTCTTGTGAAGGGCGAGGCTCGTTGCATTGAAGGAAATCTCGGGGGCGTTCGAGTCACGCGGACTGAGATTTCTGATCGTGAACTTCGCGTCAGAACTCGGCTCAAGACGGCTCACGCTCTGACGAACATTGCAACTCGCTACAAAGAATTCGGCCTGAAGCGAAACGCGGATGCCAAGTACGGATCAGCACTGATTCTGTGCGAAGAGATCATGACCGAAGCTCGACAGCTGGGCG
>JBLFXD010000838.1:0-3371 GCA_047611045.1 Planctomycetaceae bacterium
GACGAGTTGACTGGAAGACTGAACCGACTTCAGATTCCGTTCCGGTTCAAATGTCCGGTCTCTCGAGGTTTGTTTAACCGGCGAGATTCGGGGGTCCTGTATGTGCCGTGGCGATTCTGGGATCCGGCACGCCACTGTGTGGCCGACTCGTTGACATGGACTGAATCGTTGATTGAAGACGATATTCCACTATTCACGAAGCAGGCGAGGGCGGGTGTCGCTCTCGCCGAAGATCCCGGCCGTCTGCGCAGCTTTGGGCAGACACGTTGCGAACTGATGGCCGAAAGTCTGGTCGACGTTTGGCTGGCCGGGTCCCAGCATTCCACCGAATTGACGGCAGAAGACGCGATCCTTTCTCGGTTCCAGCAGGCGGGACTGACGCTGGATCAACCGTGGTTGAATCCGGGTTCGCGAGACTGGTTGGAACTGCCAGCCGCTCGCAGAGTTGTGAGCTCACACAAGTGTGTTCATGGCAAGGGCAACAGTCGCGGGCCCACGGAATCGAGTCGAGAAGCGAACGTCGAAGCCGTTGGTGTTCATCGCGACGAAAAGTTCCTCGAGACAGCCGATCGGATTGGTTCGCGCATTTGTCGCGATGCCATCTGGTCAGGAGAATTCTGCAACTGGCTTGAATGGGAATCCGAACCGATCGGTAATCGCTGGCAACCGGTTTATCGGGCACTTGGAGCATCGCCCACTTTTCCCTGTAGCGGCGTGAGTCTCTACAGTGGTTCGTCCGGAGTAATGTTGTTTCTGGCAAGGCTGTTTGGCGTCACGGGAGATCGCTGTCACCGCGATACCGCTCTCGCTTCCGCCAGGCAGGTCCTGGAACAGGTTCGGCTTCTTACGGGCAGCATGGAAGTCGGATTCTACAATGGTTGGACGGGCGCGCTGTGGGCGATCGTGGAAGCTGGAATTGAGCTCGGAGAGGAATCGCTGGTTGACGCAGCTCTTGACGAATTGCAGAAAGTGGCCGCTGTCCAACCAGTGAGCCCCTCCACGGACATCATCAGTGGGAGCGCCGGTTTGGTCGTCGGACTTGTCGATCTGGGCTTGCGATTCGGTCGCGCTGGATTGTTGGACGTCGCGATGCAGCACGGAAAATTCCTGCTCGACGCCGCTGAGAAGTCCGAACGTGGAGTTTCCTGGCGGACATTGGATGCACCGGTTCAGCAGCACCTGACTGGCTACGGACACGGTGTGTCTGGCATCATTTGTGCGCTGGCGGAGTTGTCTCGTCTAACCAATGAGGATCGTTTCTCGTCGGCCGTTCACGAAGGACTGAGGTACGAATCCCACTATTTCAGTGAGGAATTCGGCAACTGGGAAGATCATCGCACCCATGCAGCACCAGAAGGACAAGCGTCGTTTCAGTTTGGCTGGTGTCATGGTGCTCCCGGTATCGCGCTTTCCCGAATCCGACTGCTGGAGCTCGGTTTCGACACAGAGCTGATTCAGCGTGATTTGAATGTCGCTCTCGACACCACGCTTTCGAAACTGGCATACGCGGACCAGGACGGCCAGCGCGAGTTTGGTCTTTGTCACGGCCTGGCAGGAAACTGCGAAGTGCCGTTATTGCTTTCGCACAACCCGGAGTTCTTGAACCGGCAGCAAGACGGGGACACGGTGAAGGAGATGTTATTGAAGAGGGTCGATGTGGTAGCCCGATCCGGGATTGAGCTGTTCGGCGAAACTCGAAACTCATGGCCAGCCAACTTGGTATCGACCGGTGAGACTCCAACAATGTTCAACGGCACGTCCGGAATTGGATACTTTTATCTTCGTGCCTATTCGCCTCGCAGGATTCCATCCGTGATGCTGCTTCGGCCGGACCATGAATCTTTGTAATCTCGCGAACGATTCAGCGGATTCGTGACGATAGATGTCGCAGCGCAACGTATAACGGAGTACAGAGTTCATATAGACAACAGTTGACGCATTCTACGATCAAATGTTTTCGTATGTACCGACGACGGGGGCAGCCGGCGTCTGGCCATTCAAGTTAAGCCAGTTCGTAACAGGATGCCGATCCATGGCGACTACCAAGGCGATGACTGCCGCTTCCGCTCCTGAAGACTCGCTGGGGACCGTTGTCAATTACGGAGGCCGTCTGGTCGATATTCGTCGACACATCGGCCTGAATGATTACTGGCTGCGGGGTGTCTGTAACCCGGCAGACCGATCGTTGTTCTGGTTTCGGCACGCGTATGCGGAGACTGAGATTGTTCGTGTTCCATGGGACGGTTCCGGGTGGGTGGAATCCGAAGCCGAATACCTCGCCCCCTATGGTTGCCGTTCCTGTTGGCAGCCGACGTTCAATCAGCACCACGGCTCGCTGTTTGTTATCGCCGACGAGCACAATAATGAATGTCTCAATGTCTATCGGTTTACACCGGGCGATGACGGCCTGAAGCAGGTTAGCTCTATGGGGTACCTGGCCGCGTACGCCTTCAGTCCTGTCTCGCATCGCCTGCTGATCGTTGGTCGGAACGCGCACTGTGGCGTAAACGGTTGTCTGTACGAAATGGATGTCGACGATCTGGACAGCCTGCGGGTGCTGCACTGTGACACTGCGGAGCACCGTATCGACGTTTTTCAGACTCCAGTGATCGATGCAGAAGACCAGCGTATTGCTCTAACGATGCTCCATCACCACCGCCTTAGCGATGTGGCTCTCGGCATCTACCGTCGTGACGAAAAACGACTCGACGTCATCAATCCAACGACTGAACCGCGAGCCCGGCTTAAGCCACTGGCATGGCGCGGCGATGACTTGTTGCTCATCTCCGATCATGAAGGTTCACGAGAAGAGATTTGGGTATACGACGACACCTGCGGGACGATGTCGCAACTGTTCGAGAATCCTCGAATGACTGCCGATTGTCTGTTCGATGCAGAAAGGAATCGCTTGCTCTTGCATCTCGAAGACAGCGATGGAAGCGAACTGGCTCTGGTGGACGCTCAGTCCGGGACGATCATCCGCTCTGAACGGGTGGATGGATGCGAGTTTCTCTGGTCGAGCATGTCTTCAGCCATGGGCGACGGTGAGTGGTTTGTCAGCGCTCGCACGAGTGCAATTCACACCGTCGGTAACGTCGCCAGTTTGAGTGACGATGCTGAGTCTCTTACTCGAACCAGTTTCGAGCCCGAAATCGTGCAGGCATTGGATTCAACGTGCGACATGCACGACGTCTCGTACACAACATTCGACCTCGATAAAGATGGCAAGCCACGCGAGATTGAAGGAGTTCTATTTCGCGAGCGTCCGGTGAACCGCATGGTGCAGTTTACCGTCGCTTTAGCTTGCTGATTTTCTGTTGGCGAGAGCGTGCTCGTTCCTTCTGGCGGATGTCGTCGATTTACCAGCGGTG
>JBLFXD010000839.1:0-3369 GCA_047611045.1 Planctomycetaceae bacterium
ACCTTGACTGACGATGCATCGCCGAGCAATACATCGACTCGCAATCTATTGGGAGTCTATTTGTTATGGATGGTTTGAACCCGGAGCTGATGCGAGGCAGTCTCGAACTGATGGTGTTGTCCGTTTTGTCGGACGGTTCGAAGTACGGCTACCTCATTCAACAGCGACTGAAAGATGCCAGTGACGAGCTGGTCGATCTGAAGGCGGGAACGCTGTACCCGATTCTCCACAAGCTGGAGACAAAGAAGATGGTCCGCTTCCGCTGGGACGATTCCACTGGTCGCCGCCGCAAGTGGTACGAATTGACCGCCGCCGGAAAGAAACAACTGAAAGTACGAGTCGACGAGTGGCAGGCTTACGTCGAATGTCTGCACCGAGTGCTCGGACCGCTGGCCGATCCGACACCGTTGCCTGCTTGAAACCACATCCGAACCCGGAAGAATGCCCGGTCTTAACCACCCCTCTCCGCTTGCGGGAGGGGTCGAGCGACAGCGAGGGGGAGGGTTTTCATCAACAGAGACCCTCTTTCATAACGAGTCAAAAATGCTATGCCGATCCGCGACCCAATCACTGACGCCCGCCAGCTTCGCCAGCACATCACCGAGGCCGAGGTATTGCTCTGGAGCCTGCTCAGAGACAAACAAGTGTGTGGGTTGAAATTCCGACGACAACATCCAGTGCCGCCCTTCATTCTGGACTTCGCTTGTGTGTCAAGAAAACTGTGCGTCGAACTCGATGGCGACTATCACGACGCACAACCGGATAAGGATCTGGATCGTGAAACCTGGCTGCGAGGCAGAGGCTGGGACACGATTCGCTTCTCCAATGACGAAGTACTTGCCAATCCCGAGTTGGTTGCCATCGCGATTGCCAGGCACCTGGGTCTGGAATATGCATTTACGAAACGTTCTGGCGGACTATCGAGCGTCGCTGACCGACAAGGTGTTCAGAAGGATCGGCAGCAGAGAAAGCTGAAAGAATGAATTGGTTTTTAATCTGTGGGACCCTCCCCCTCGCCAGGGCTCGACCCCTCCCGCAAGCGGGAGAGGTGGATTTCCTTCAGTAAAGACGCAGGTAAAACGGCACAGCCTCCTACAGTCTACAGAGAGTGACGAGGCTTGAGATTGCAACGATCACATTTCGTGCACGTTCTGTGCAACAAACGAACACGAGGATGAGGCCATGCCCGAACATGAGTTTCAGATTTACCTGTCAGTGCTCAGTCGGCTGATGAAGCTGGACGAGCAGCAGAAGGCGGCGATCGCTGACGAGCTGAGCGACGATCTCGAACAACGCTTCGAGGAACTGGTGCGTTCGGGAATGGATCGCGACGAGGCGATTCGTCAGGCACTCGACGAGTTCGGAGACGCGTCCGGTTTGGCCGTCGATCTGACTCGAGTCTCTCAGAAACGAATCCGGAGAATCATCATGCGATCAAGTCTCGCCACCGCCGCCTTGCTGCTTATCGGTTTCGGCTGGATGTTTCTCTTCCCGCCCGCGAACGACGCATTGAACTCGGAGCCACACCTGATCGCTCAGGACGCGGCCGCTGAAACGGCCGATGCGGTTGCCACAGCCAGGATTGCGAACGACAAAGGTAAGATCGCGCTCGATGCTGACTCTTCTGATTTCGATGCACCGTTTCTCAAGAATCAAACCACCGTCAATTTTGCTGACACTGCATTGAATGACGTGTTGGAGTATCTGTCCCGTACGCAAGAGTTTCCGATCCTGCTGGACACCGTAGCGGTTGAAGAAGCCGGATTGCTGGTTGACGAGCCAATCAACATCGTCACCGGACCAATTCGAGTCGATCAGGCTCTCGATCTGATGCTCAGTGAATTCGAACTGACCTGGTACGTTGAAAAAGGCATCCTTCATGTAACAACGATCGAGGTTTCGAATGAGAAATTCCTCAACCGGTCATACGACCTCGCACCGTTCCGAGCGGCTGGCATTGCTCCAGGTACGTTGCTCGAGATCGTCATGCAGGCGACTGACGCTTACTGGGAAGAAATAGACGGATCTGGCGGCAGAGTTTCGATCGTCGGCGACGTGATGACAATACGGCAAACGTACCAGGAACATCGACGCATTCCAAGACTACTCGGAACTATCGCCAATCCCAATCTGCCCGACCAGGGAATCTACCATGCTGAGAAACTGGCTTGCCTTCAGGCAATGCAGAAGCCGGTCACAGCCAACTTTAAAGACACGCCGCTCACGGATGTTGTCGAGTATCTCGTCAGGGCAATTGACTTGCCAATCTTTCTAGACGTGGTTGCGATCGAAGAAGCGGGTCTGACCACAGACGAACCGATCAATCTCGTAATTAGTGATCAGCCTCTGGAAACAGTTCTTCAACTGATGCTGTCCGATTTTGAGCTGACGACCATCATTCGTTCCGGAGAACTGGTCGTCACTACGATTGAAGTAGCCAACGAGCGACTTCACGCCGTCGTCTACGACGTTCGAAAGATTCAGGATCCCAGCCAACTGCTGGAAGCCGTTCCCGCATTGACGCCCGGACTCTGGGCTGAACGCGACGGATCGGGTGGCGAGATGTCACTCACTGAAAATGGCCTGTTGGTTGTTCGGCAAACGGAAGAAACCCATCGTGAAATCGCGAGCGTCCTGAAAACGTTTGTCGCGAAGGGAACGAATCAGACGCCTCACCGAGTCAGACGGACTCTGGAAACGCGTTTGTATCGATTGCCTTCTGAAACTGCCGACGATTTGCTCTCGGCTCTGCCGTCAACCATCGCTCCGGAAACCTGGCAAGGTGATGGCCCGTCGAATCCCGACGAAGATTCGTTAGCAGTGGGGACGATTCAAAAAGTCTCCGTCGGGCAGAAAGTCATCGAGCTGGCTCGTCCGAAGTCGGCCACGCCGTCAGCGAAGAAAACTGCGACTGCTGATCCAAAGAAGGCTGAAGAGAAACCAGCACCGACTCCACCGCCGGAAACGATCGTCGTCTCGGAGTCCGTGCTGATCATCAATCAGACCGCGGCAGTCCACAACCGGATTGACGATTTCCTCCGTTCACTGGGCCTTGACCAGTCGGCACTTGGCCGAAAAACGGCAAAACTTAGTGGCGGCATGACTAGTGGGGGCATGAGCGGCGGCGGATTCTTCTAACATTCCTGCGGGTTGCTCGCGGTTCGGATCCGCCGGCACGAAATACCTGATCATGAGCGTGCGATGAAAATCGCGACCAGGTTGAAATCGAACCCGCTCCATACATCACCCTGTCGCTGTGCGATCCGCCAATTCTGGGCGGGTCGCCAGACAGGATGCTTTAGGTCCGGTCTGACAATAAGTGTCGTGGGGGGGGGGTGTAAAAATACCCCACAAATTTAATTTATATAA
>JBLFXD010000840.1:0-3364 GCA_047611045.1 Planctomycetaceae bacterium
AATCGTCAGTAGTTGTGAGAAGTGGAAAAGATGACCCAGGCGGCAATGGGCAGGAGTCCTGCCATATTCTTATTCCGGTTGGAATCGTAGACTGATGTGAAGGTTTCGTTTCAGGATCTCCAAAGAAGTTGAACAACATCGATGAGCAATGATTTGAGTGGAAATGCGGCTGGCGTTACCCGAAGAGCATTGATCCAGGCGGGGACTTCAAGTCTGGCTGGGGTTGGTCTGACGTCAGTCCTCGGGGCACGCGCGAAAGGGGCCGTTGCCGGGTCAGGAGATGCGTCGTCGCATGGCGCGAAGCAGATTGTGATTGTGTGGTTGACCGGCGCGGCCAGCCATCACGACACGTTCGATATGAAACCGAATGCTCCGGTTGAAATTCGCGGCGACTTCAAGCCGGTCTCGACGTCCGTGCCGGGCATCCAGATTTGCGAACACTTGCCGCATCTCGCACAGCGGATGGACAAGTACGCCGTCGTCAGGACGCTCTCTCACAAAGACAACAACCATCTGATGTCGACGCACCACGTGCTGACAGGGCATTTTCAGCCGGGCGCGTTTTTCGACAAGGTGGCGTCGCGAGATGACTGGCCGTGTTACTCGTCGGGGCTGGGCTTTCTGCGACCGCGGACCGATGGCATTCCCAGCGGAGTGAACCTGCCGACGTTCCTTCTGCAGGGGCCGCTCACCTGGCCTGGTCAGCACGCCGGATTTCTGGGACCGAAGTTCGATCCCTGGCAGATTAAAGGTGACCCACAGAAGCCCGACTTCAAAGTTGACAGCCTCACTTTGTCTCCGGGAATCGATGTATCTCGACTGGATCGTCGGCAGGCGTTGCTGAACGAGGTCAACGTCCAACAGCAGCAACTTGATCGAGCTGCCGAAGCCACTCGGCTTACTGACGACCAGCAGTTGGCCTTTTCAATTCTGACGTCCAGCCGTCTGGCCCAGGCTTTTGAACTGAATCGAGAAACCGACGCTGTCCGTGACCAGTTTGGTCGAAACACGACCGGGCAATCGTTGCTGGTGGCTCGGCGGTTGATTGAAGTCGGCGTGCCGGTGGTTCAGGTGAACGTTGGAGGGGCTCAGACATGGGACAACCACGGCAACATCTTCCCGACTTTGAAGGACCGACTATTGCCACCGGTAGATCTGGGAGTCTCGGCGTTGCTCGACGACCTTCATGACAGCGGCCGCCTGGACGACACGCTCGTCATGATGCTGGGCGAATTCGGTCGAACGCCAAAGATCAACGATAAGAAAGGACGCGATCACTGGGGGCCGTGCTTCTCCGGGTTCTTTGCCGGCGCCGGTGTGCAAGGCGGGCAGATGATCGGCCGTTCCGATGATATCGGTGCTTACCCCGTGACGACCGCGTATTCGCCGGAAGACGTCGGGGCCACCGTCTACAAGATACTCGGAATTCCGCCGGAAGCCGAAGTGCACGACCGACTCGGTCGTCCGTCGCGACTCAACAGCGGCAACGTGATTCAACCGTTGTTTGGTTGATCCAGATTCGCCGTTTCGCCGGCTGCACACGGGCGACAACCGCTTGATTGTGTGGCTCAAATATCGAAGTATAGAGCGAACTCATAGGGGTGAGGTCGCTCCCGTACGGCTCGGACTTCATGCTCGGTCTTGTACCAGATCCAGGTGTCGATCACGTCTTCGGTGAACACGTCGCCGCGCAACAGGAAGTCGTGGTCGTCGCGGAGGGCCTGAAGAGATTCCTCGAGCGAAGCCGGGGTTCTAGGGACATCGTTTAGTTCGGCTGGATCGAGATCGTAGATGTCTTTGTCGAGCGGTTGCCCCGGATCGATTCGGTTTTGAACTCCGTCGAGAGCGGCCATCAGGACGGCGGCCATCGCCAGGTACGGGTTCGATGAGGAATCCGGGCAGCGGAATTCGAATCTCTTGTCTTCGGGGTTCGGGCTGTGGACAGGAATCCGGATCGCTGCTGAACGGTTTCGGTAGCTGTACGTCAAGTTGATCGGCGCTTCGAAACCGGGGATCAGCCGTTTGTAACTGTTGGTCGTCGGGCAGCAGAACGCGAGTAGCGCTCCGGCGTGTTTCAGGATTCCGCCGATGGCGAATCGAGCGGTATCGCTGAGGCCTCCGTATCCGGAGCCGGCGAATAAAGATTCGCCTTTCCTCCACAGCGAAAAGTGCAGGTGCATGCCTGAGCCGTTGTCGTTCCAGACTGGCTTCGGCATGAACGTCGCCGTCTTGCCGTGTCGTGCGGCGACGTTTTTGACGGCGTACTTGTAAAGCAACATGGCGTCGGCCGTGCGGACAAGCGGTCCGTACTTGATGTCGATTTCGCACTGACCGGACGATGCGACTTCGTGGTGATGCGCTTCCACTTCGACGCCGCACTCTTCCAACGCCAGCATGACGTCGGTCCGCAGTTCCTGCAGCGTGTCCGCCGGAGGTGTTGACAGATAACCCTCGCGCTGTCGGATGCTGTAACCAGAATTGGATTCCGTGCCGATCGGTTTCTGCCGACCGCGGTTCCACTGGCCCTCGGCGCTTTCGAGATGGTAGTAACCTTCGTGCTCGTTCTGGTCGAACGTGGCGCTGTCGAAGACAAAGAACTCGGCCTCAGGACCAAAGCATGCTTCGTCAGCGATCGCCGTTGACCGCATGTAGGCTTCAGCCTTACGGGCGACGTTGCGCGGATCGCGGGCGTAGTCCTGCCGCGTGATCGGATCCTGAATGTTGCACGTGAGGGCGAGGGTCTGTTTTATGAATGGGTCGACGAAAGCCGTCTCCGCTTCCGGAACGACCAGCATGTCGGACTCGTTAATCGCCTGCCAACCGCGCAGTGACGAGCCGTCGAAACTGAAGCCACGATCAAAGCTCTGTTCCGTTAGAGCATTTGCGGGAACCGTAAAATGTTTCTGCGTGCCTGGGAAATCCATGAACCGCAGATCAATTGCCTGAATCTCACGTTCGCGGATTAACGCGAGCACCTCTCGAGGCGTCATAGCCGAAACCCTGCTGTAAAAGTCAAACGATGACGAGCGCGAGGGCATCGTATGAACCGAGGAAGAAACTCACCAGCGTCGTGATCACGCGTGGCGGCGTTAATCATCCGCCGTCAGAAGACGAGATCAGCCGGATGAGGAACCCGGTCGACCAGCGGCAGGACCTGGGGCTGGTAGATTTCGAGGTAGGCCTTCGCCTCCCGGTGCCGGTCAAGGTGTTCTTGAGATTCCCAACGCTCGATCAACATGAAGAATGTCGGATCGTTCTTCGAATGATAGACCTCGAACCTCGCACAGCCGGGTTCCTGCTTCGAAAGCGTTCCCTGCTGAACGAGCAGTTCTTTGACTTGGTTAACGTCGGCTTCGTCTTTGAC
>JBLFXD010000841.1:0-3363 GCA_047611045.1 Planctomycetaceae bacterium
TCAGCAATCCTGGCGTCAAATTGCACGGAGCTGGTTTCATCGTGTCCCGTCACGATGCGCGGCGATTGGGACTTGGCCGAATCCCAGGAGTCGAAAAGTACATTCGCGATTACCGCAATGGGCGAGATCTGACGCAGTTGTCTCGGGATGTCATGGTGATCGACCTGTTTGGGTTGGCTGCGGACGAAGTGCGTGTCCGTTTCCCTGAAGTATTTCAGCACGTTTTCGAGCGTGTGAAGCCTGAACGTGACCATAACAACCGAGCAGTCCGCCGGGAGAAATGGTGGCTCTTCGGTGAAACGAATCCAAAACTGCGAGTCCAACTCGCCGGATTACCGCGTTACATTGCGACGGTCGAAACATCGAAGCATCGGATATTCCAATTTCTCAATGAGGAAATCCTTCCCGACAATATGCTTACTGCGATTGCGTTGGATGATGCGTTGCACCTTGGAGTTCTTTCAAGCCGGATTCACGTTGTATGGGCACTCGCCGCTGGTGGCCGTTTGGGTGTCGGAAACGACCCTCGCTACAACAAGACTCGATGCTTCGAACCTTTTTCGTTCCCTCTCGCAACGGAGTCTCAGCAGTCGCGGATTCGTGAGCTGGCGGAGCAACTGGACGCGCACCGGAAGCGGCAACAGGCTCAGCATCCGAAGCTGACGATGACGGGCATGTACAACGTGCTCGAAAGGTTGCGGGCCGGCGAGCCGCTGACGGACAAAGAAAAAACGATTCACGAACAGGGACTCGTCTCCGTCCTGAAGCAGATTCACGACGACCTGGACGCGGCGGTGTTCGAGGCGTACGGCTGGCCGGTCACGCTGACCGACGAAGAAATTCTCGAACGTCTGGTCGCACTCAACACCGAACGCGCCGCCGAAGAACAACGCGGCCTGATTCGCTGGCTACGTCCTGAATTCCAGAACCCCGACACCGGCGAGAAAACACAGAAAGACCTGGCCATCGACACGGACTCCGACGACCAGCCGGGCAAGGCCGCCAAACCAAAGAAGAAAGCTGCGAAGGCCAAGGTGAAGAAACTCCCGCTGCCGTCGAGTCTCCCCGAACAGGTCGTCGCCATCCGCCAGCAACTGGCCACCAGCCCGGAACCACTCACCGCCGCCGACATGGCCAAACTCTTCTCCCGAGCCAAACCCGACCGCATGGAAGAACTCTTGCAGTCCCTGACCGTCCTCGGCTCCGCCCGCGAAGTCGCCGACGGCAAGTACGTTTCCGCGTAACACTTACCGATCGCGGTTCAGGGGGCTGCGGTAGTTGAGGTAGCCGATCAGGACTTCGGCGATGCCGCAGCTGGTGTCGACTTCGACGTGCTCGATATGGTTTCGCTGGCAGATGCCGCCGAGCGTTGACCGGAACTCGGCGACGGCGTCGAGATATCCCTGGCGGAAGTCGTTGGACTGGGTGAGGTGCTGATCTGGTTTGATGGCATCGTCAGAGCCGGCGGACAGGCTGATCATTCTTTGGCGGTCACTGAAGTTGATGTGGTCTCTCGGGAAAAAACGATGGATGCAGTATTCTTCGCGAACCATTGAGCATTGATCCGCTCAACTGGAAGTGTAGATCCACCTTTGTTCCGCTGATGTCGCCGCGTCATTGATGAGTTTCCGATGCCCAACTCCGATTCTGCTCCGACTGCGAATGCACCCACCGAGCGAATTCAGCAGGCGTTTTCGTCTGGCAATCTGAGGGAACTTGGGCATCGTCTTGCGGATATTCTGGGCCGGCATATGGAGTCGGTTCAGGTCGGTGCCGGCGACGTTCTCAATTGGAACGAACCGCCGGACAACTGCCGTCTGGCTGCCGGGTTTCTTGATCCGGCGAGTCCGCAGCAGAATGATTCTGAATCGTTGGCTGACCGGTTCGAGGCCGTGGCGAAGACGATGCTCGATCGCGGGCACAACCTGCACGATCCGCGGTACATCGGGCATCAGGTGCCGGCTTCCGTTCCGCTCGCCGGGCTGTTTGACGCGATTGGGTCGGTGACGAATCAGGTCATGGCCGTTTACGAAATGGGGCCATGGGCGACGGCTGTCGAGCGATCGCTGGTCGATCGAATCGGGCAGGCGATTGGTTTTGAAGCTGGCACGTTCGCTGGGCTGGTGACCCACGGCGGAACGCTGGGCAACATGACTGGGTTGCTGACGGCTCGCAACGTTGCCCTTGGTGATGCTTGGGAAGGCGGCTTGAACGCTGAAACGCACGCGCCAGTTCTGGTGGCACAAGGCGACTCGCATTACAGCATTTCTCGAACAGCCGGGATGATTGGAATCGGGACGCGAAACGTTGTTCGAGTGCGGCTGGACGAGCAGAGGCGAATGGATCCGGAACATCTCGACGAGACGCTGGCCGATCTCCGAGAGAAAGGAACTCCGATCGTTGCGGTTTGTGCCTGTGCCTGTGCGACTCCGATTGGAGCCTTTGATCCGCTACCGGACGTGGCCGAGGTTTGCCAGCGGCACGATGTCTGGCTGCACGTTGATGCCGCTCACGGCGGAGCGGCGTGTCTGAGCGATAAGTACCGGCATCTGATCGACGGGTTGGAGCAGGCGGACTCGGTCGTCGCCGATGCTCACAAGATGATGTTTGTTCCGGCGCTGTGTGCGTTCGTCTTTTACAAGAATCGTGATCATCGATTCGAAGCGTTTCGGCAGGACGCTCCCTACCTGTTCGATCCGTCGTCGCCGGGGCTTGCCGAGTACGACAGCGGAATGCTGACTCCCGAATGCACGAAGCGCGCAGCCAGCTTTGGGCTCTGGGGAATCTGGTCGCTGTTCGGTCAGCAGTTGTTTGCCGACATGGTCGATCGGACATTTGATCTGGGCCGCGTCTTCTACGAGAAGCTGGCCGAAGCGTCCGACTTTGAACCACTCCACGAGCCGCAGTGCAACATCGTCGCATTTCAGTATGTGCCCGATGCGTTGCGGGATGCTCCAGCTGAAAGCGTCAATCAGTTTCTGCTCAAACTGCGGCACGCGTTGATTCGGTCGGGCGAGTATTACATCGTGCAGGCAAAGATCGACGGAAAGCAGGCGTTGCGAGTAACCATCATCAATCCGCTGACGACGGTCGACCATCTTGACGGGCTGCTGGACGCAATTCGCCGAACCGGTCGAACGATTCTTGAATCGATTACCGAAAAGAGGCAGTGAGTCTTCCTGCCTTCTGAATACTGGCTACCGTTCGGTCAACGATTCGGCAGCGAGGGCGATCGTTCCAAGCAGGCCGGCCTTCTCGCCGAGAATAGACTTTTCGACCTGGACGTTCTCTGTAGGAAACATTCCAACGTGCTTGCGAGCGGCGGTGCGAACCGGGTCGATCAGGATGTCACCCATCTCGGCC
>JBLFXD010000842.1:0-3355 GCA_047611045.1 Planctomycetaceae bacterium
ACTCTGGGACGAACGGAGAACCGATGTCTGACGAAAGCTCCCTGCAAGCCACTCTGGTTCCAACGAAGCGACGGTGGATTGTCTTTGGTCTGGCGTCGGCGACTTCGTTCATCCTTTACCTGCACCGCTACACGTGGAATTTCATTCGTCCGGAATTGATGGACGAATACAAGTTCACGAATCAGGAAATGGGCGTCCTCGACACAGCGTTCTACGTCAGCTACAGCTTCGGCCAGATCCCGGGCGGCATTATCTGTGACATCTTCGGCCCGCACCTTTTCGTCGGGATCATTATCGCGATCTGGTCTTTGACGATGCCGTGCCTCGGACTTGCGGGGTCAATGAATGGACTGATTGCGGCGAGACTCGGTTTTGGAGCAGCTCAGGCCGGCTGCTATCCGTCTCTGGCGAAAGTAACCAGAGAATGGTTTCCCATCGGGCAACGAACGAGCGTCCAGGGGCTTGTGGCCAGCTTTTTCGGACGAAGTGGCGGGGCAATCTCTTCGCTGCTGTTTGGCTCGATTCTGATGGGAGTTTGCGGATTCAGCTGGCGAGTGGCTCTCACAATGCTGTCATTACTTGGGTTGGTGTTGGCTGGACTCTTCCTTTGGCAGTGTCGAAATCGTCCGGAAGACGACCCCCGCTGCAACGAGGCCGAACGGGATTTGATTCGCGCGGGCGACGAAATTCCTGACGACGATCAACCGAAACTGTTACCAGCAGGCCGCGCGTTGAAGAACGCGAGCCTGCGAATGTTTGTCGTGCAACAGTACATGAATGCCGGTGCAGATTACGTCTACTCCGTTTTGATGGGCAGTTTTTTCATCGAGGCACGCGGCGTCACTGACAAAATTATGCTCGGAATTCTGGCAAGCATGCCATTGTGGGGTGGAGCGTGCGGCGGCGTGGCCGGTGGCTTCCTCAACGACTTTCTGATTCGTACCACCGGAAGTCGGCGTCGAGCTAGAACGATCGTTGGATTCTCGGGCAAGGTGCTGGCCTGCTTCTTTCTTTATGCGGCCTTGATGTATCCGAACGTGCCGATCCTTCCTTCGATAGTCGAATGGTGGGATGGATTTGTCGCGTCGTTCATCATGTCTGAGTATGAAAAGCTCGGGCTGTCTTTTGGAATGTGGCAGAGTTTCATGTCGGATCAGGTAACTGCAGTCTTGACCAGAAACTCAATGCCTTTGGTGGCCGCCGCCATGTTGTTTGCTACCAAGTTCTTCACGGACTGGACACAACCGACAGTCTGGGGAACGTCAACGGACTTAGGCGGGCGATACTCAGCGACTGTCTTCAGCATAATCAACACGGCGGGTGGAGTTGCGGGAGTGATTACGCCAGTCATTGGTGGCTGGCTGCTTGATCGATACGCGACGATTTCGGTCGTAAACGGCGAAGAAGTCATGGTGACGCACTACGAACCGGTCTTTGTGATGGTCGGTGTGATGTACTTGCTCAGCGCCGTCTGCTGGCTGTTTATCAATAGCGAAAATTCTCTGGATCGAGGCGAACCTAAGTAGGCCAGACGCTGCGAGCCCTACGACGGTTCGTGGATGGGGGCGATGCTCGCGCGGCCGTAGTACTCGGACCATTCTTCTGAGTTTTCTTCGACATGCACAAGGTGGGCTCCTTTCGCGAAGGCGGGCAGGTCGCCGGCTTTGAACGCGTCCCACATTTGTTGAGCGTGTGTGAAGTAGGATTTTGATCCGCTGGGCCAGTCGAGTCTGAGCAGCAAGCCGGGATACGGGTATGGCCTCGATTTTGGCTCGATGCGGTATTGCTCGACAATATCCCAGTCGACGGTGACTCCGATGCCGGGCGTGTCGGGAATCTTTGCCATGCCGTTTGAAACCGTCCACGGTTCGGTCACGAACTGCTCGGGGTACATGTGGTTGCAATGGATCGCCGGCCAGCGAGCGTGTGACAGGGCCGCTTGCACGTGCAGGCAAAAGGTTGCTCCAAGGTTCGAGCCGACCCATTGCAGCCAGAAGGGTTTGTTGAATTCGGCGCAGGTCCTGCCGCGGCCGATCGCGTGCGTGACTCCGCCTTCCATGACGAATCCGTCGCAGATGTCGCGGCGGATTTGGGTTTCGAAAGCCGGGCGTCCGATGTGCTGGGCGATCGGAATGCTCAGATGCTGCCTCAGCATCCGGTTGCCTTCGACGTCTTCCTGTTCGATGGGGCTTTCCCAGATGGCGACCTTGGAGTACTTCTCCAGTCGCTTGCAAAGTGGCCTGATGACGGCCGGGTCGAGTCCGAAGTCGTTGAAGTCGAGGTCCAGCAGAAAGTGATCGGGGACTGCCTCAGATAGTCGTTTGACTTGATTCTCCAGATCGAACCACGGTCGTGCCTTCGTTTTGAAGGTCGTGTAGCCGCTGGCGGCGGCCTCTTCGCATTCGCTGATCCAGTCTTCGGCGGGCATGTCGATCGCCCACCAGCCGACGTGTGCGTGAGTCCTGACTTTCTCACCGAGCAAGGACCAGACAGGAGCATCCAGCGATTTCGCGACGGCATCGAACAAAGCCATCTGCAGGCCGGCTCCCAGCGAGTCGTCCCACATGATTGTCGCGGCGTGCTGACCGGTCGCACGTTGAACGGCTTCGTCAGTGACCTCGCCCCACGTGTAGTAGGGCATGGTTTCGCCGACGCCTTCGACACCATTGCTCAGTGTGACTTTGCAGATCTCAAAGAGGGACCAATGAGGAATCTCGCGGACCATGTTTCGAAAAGGGACTTCCTTGAGCGGAAGGTCCACCCAGATTCGCTCGATCGATTCAACTTTCATCGTGTAAGTTCCTCATGTTCGAAAATAGGCCTCTGCATCGACTGACGCAATTTCGCAAAGGCCGGGAATCAGGATCTCTCTTTGCGGTGCTTTGCGTCTCTGCGGCTTTGCGTCAGAATAATACACTGACATGAACTTGGAAGTCTTGGCCTCGGGAGACGACTGTTGACCGTTCGAATTGAGAAGATCCGCTGTATCGCGACGGCGCCGGCCGACATCCGGCTGGTCGTTGTCAAAGTTGAAACGACCGAGCCGGGTTTGTACGGGCTTGGTTGCGCGACGTTCACACAGCGACCAACGGCTGTGATCGAGGCCGTGGAAAGTTACCTCGATCCGTTTCTACGAGGCCGCGACGTCAGTGAGATCGAGGATATCTTTCAGTCGTCGTACGTCAGTTCGTACTGGCGGCAGGGGCCGGTGCTGAACAACGCTCTTTCGGGCGTCGACATGGCTCTGTGGGATATCAAAGGCAAGCGAGCGGGGATGCCGGTTCACGATCTGCTCGGTGGCAAGACTCGAATGGCGGCTCCGGTCTATGTGCATGCCAGCGGGCGAGATTTTGAG
>JBLFXD010000843.1:0-3349 GCA_047611045.1 Planctomycetaceae bacterium
GAATTTCTGCGGTGGGTGGTCGTTGTCGTTCTGTTTGTCGTGCTGGTGGCGCTGCTGGCACACATTGCCTGGACTTTTTACCAGGCGATGACCGGAGGACGACGACCTCAGGGCAGAACACTGCTGCCGTCAGAATCGGCCAACGCCGAGTTGAGCGTCGCGGAACTCGAATCGGCGGCTGAACAAGCTTTCAACCAGGGTGCATTGATCGAGGCCGTGCGGTTCCTGTTTCGAGCCGCGCTGACAGGCCTGACAGAGCGGGAAAGGAAGAAGTTCCGCCGAGGCACAACCAACCGGCAATACCTGAACCACTTTCGAAACTCCGCAGTGTCTTCACCTTTGCAGATCTTCGTCAGCACGATCGAACGAAAATGGTACGGCGACGAGCCTTGCGAAAATCGAGACTATGACGACTGTCGAGATGCGTATCAGCAGATCGTGACTGTGTTGCGAGGAGGTGCCCGTGCTAACGCCTCGTAACTTTATCGGCGTGACCATTGCGATTGCGGTGTTCTCGATTATTTCGTTGTGTTGGTCGATGCTCCAACCACCCGACGGGGGCGGCATGCGAGCGGACTCTTACGGAACGCGCAGCATCGGTCACCGCGCAATCTACGAGGCATTTGAAGAAATCGGCGTGACCGTCCACCGGCAACTGCGACCGCCCAAGCCGACTGAACTTGCGGACTCGGTGCTGGTTCTGTGGGACCCGAGAATTCAGCTGATCAATGCCGATCCGAAGTGGCTTCGCGATGTGGAACCGTGGCTGCAACAGGGCGGTCAGGCCGTCGTCGCCTTCGATGACGAACCACCGGTCTCCGTGTTCGCAATGATGCAGCGTCAACGCGCCGCCGAACGAGAGCGTGACAAACCCGAACAAGCCGACGATGGAAACGACGACGACGATGAGCCAACCAAACTTCCGAAGCCGTCGCTGTTCGAACTGCTGGGCATTGGCAAACTCGAAATTACTATCGTTGGCGATCCCGAAACCGCCGAAGACTTACAAACGCCGGCCCAGGACACGAGCCGCAACAAACGCAACGAGCTGCCTTCGGAATCGGAACTGACCGACGCCATCCGTGAAGCGATCACGGCATCTTCGCAACTCGAAAAACCGGAGCGACACACCATCAAAGCGACCGGTGTCTTTGCCGAGTCGATTCCCGCAGGAAGCCACATCGAACTGCCTGTCGGGCTGCTCTATGAAATCAACGTCGACGGTCGCGAACTTGCGGACGCGATCTATGTCGTGGACGACTCCGGTTCTGAACATTGCATCGCCGCCCGTTTCCCCGTTGGAAAAGGGCACGTCACTGTCGTGAGTATCCGGCGACTGATCTCAAACGTGAACATCGGATCGGAAGACAACATCCTGGTCGCGGCAGCGTTGATGCTGAACGGTGATCGCTCGATCGTCTTCGACGAGTTTTATCACGGAGCAACAATTCGCGGGAATCCGATGTGGCTCTTATCGACGAAAACTTACGGATCGATTGCCGTCTCGCTGCTGGCCTTGCTGGCGTTTGCCGTTTGGCGAGCCTCCGTGTTTCTCGGTCCGCCTGTTGAAGAATCATCTGCGAAACGTCGTTCGATTGCGGAATACCTCGACGCAATGTCCCGGTTTCTGCGAGAGGCCAAAGGGCATGGCGACTGGACGCTCGAACAAGTGCGCGACGGCGTTCTCTGGAAGTTGCGCCGCGAGTTCGGCCTGCCTCTCGAATCGCAGGACCATGCTCGCCTGACAGCCGCGATGGCCCGGAAGGATCCGCGGCGAGCTGATAAATTGAATGAAGTTCTCAATGAAGTAAACGCTGTTCTGCACAAGCCTCGCTCCGCCGGGGAACGAAGCATTGCCCAACTCGTACAGAGGATGACCGAGTGTCTCTCGAAGACCGATACAGCGCGATCCGCGCCGAAATCTCCAAAGTAATTTACGGCCAGGATGAAGTGGTTGACTTCGCCCTGGCCGCCCTGTTCAGCAGCGGGCACATTCTGCTGGAAGGTCCGCCGGGAATCGCCAAGACGCTACTGGTACGCACGGTCGCGCAGACCCTGAACCTCGAATTCCGTCGAGTTCAGATGACGCCGGACCTGTTGCCGGGCGACGTGACCGGATCGTCGATTTATCGAGAAGACTCCGGAGAGTTCGAATTTCGGCGTGGGCCGGTCTTTACCAACTTTCTACTCGCCGACGAAATCAATCGGGCCTCGGCGCGAACGCAGTCGTCTCTGCTGGAGGCGATGCAGGAAGTTCGAGTCACACACGACGGAGAAACTCATCGCCTGCCCGACCCGTTTATCACCTTTGCAACTCAGAATCCGATCGAGCAGGAAGGCACCTACCCGCTGCCGCTGGCGCAGCTTGACCGGTTCATGTTCAAAGTTCTCGTCGACTATCCGGATCAGGAATCAGAGCAACGCATTCTGCGGGAACACCACGCCAGCGGCGGACTTTCCGATCCGGAGGCGATGGGTGTCACCGCGGTGGTCACTCCAGAAGACATCATCGAAGCGCGACAGGTGATCCGCGATACTCACGTCCGCGACGAAGTCATCCATTACGTTTCCGAACTGCTTCGAGAAACGCGATCGGACGATGCCATGTCAGTCGGTGCAAGCCCTCGATCCGGTCTGATGCTGCTGATGGCTGCTAAAAGTTTTGCCCGCTTTGCCGGCAGAGACTTTGTGATTCCTGACGACATCCAGCATTCATTCCTGCCGGTCATGCGGCATCGCGTTGTGCTGAGTCCATCGACAGAACTCGAGGGAATCTCAGCGGACGAAGTCCTCGAAAATCTGCTGGAAGCCGTCGAGGTTCCTCGATGAGGATTCGTCCCGGCCGAAATCTGATTCGACTGCTGAGCGGCATCCTGGTGGCATCGCTGTTCGTCTTCGTCGTGCCAGGGATCATCGTGCTGGCGTGGCCCGTGATCGCGGTCCTGGCGGCACTGGCCGTCTGGGACGGTGCTGATGGCCGGCGACGGCTTGCCGGTCTGAAGGTTGTCCGCAAGCTTCCTCGGATGGCCGGACGCGACATGCCGTTTCAGGTGACGTGGCAGCTGGAACGACCGTCATCGGTCAGTCTGTTTGGCGAAGTGCGCGACTGTCTGCCGCGCGAAGCGGACCCGTTCCTCGATCAGTTGCCGTTTCATTTCCAGAATGGCGAAACAAACACCGAACTTAAGTCGTCGCTCAGAATTCCCGTCCGGGGCGAGTTCCACTTCGGGCCGATCTGGCTGCGACTGCACGGTCGTCTGGGCCTGATCGAAGTTCAAATGCCCTTCGACATTGCCGATTCGGTTCGCGTCTTCCCCGAGATTTATCATTCGCCAGAGCAACTGAAGAA
>JBLFXD010000844.1:0-3347 GCA_047611045.1 Planctomycetaceae bacterium
GCCCCAGGATTCCTTCGTTACGAAATTCTATTGACCGAAGGCCATACTCACAGACATCGCTGTATGACGTGAATATGGCCTTCGGCCAAAAGGGCCTTGTGTTTCCGACTTCCTGGGGCGATGCCCCAGGCTACGGTGAAAAGCGGCCTTCGGCCAAATCGGCTCCTGTCCGAAATTGTGCAACTTCAAAAAGCGTGAGCGACGGACTACAACGAATCGTCGCCCCACGATTTGTAGCGTCAACCGACCGATTCACCTGGCTCATGGTCAAGCCACCCCATTCGAGTCTCGCCACTCTCGCGAGCCTGCCAGACTTTGCCGGAATCAACATCCAGGCACGTCAGCCAGCCGGTTTTTCCATAGACCCACGTGTCGATGCAAATGGCATGACCAATCGTCAGTGGCCAGCCGTTCTTCTGAGCCGTGTGCCCACAGACCATCGTCTTGCCCGACACATGCGGTGGCGGATCGAACCATTTCTCCCAGTAGACCAGCCAGTCTGGTTGATCATTAAACGGTGTGTCGTAATGAGCGTTGGCATGCACAAAGAAATGATTATCGGTGACGTAAATCTTCTGGCAGTCAGATTCGAGGAAGCGACGATGCCGCTCGGGAAGCCCGTCCTTCTCCGGATCGAATCCCAAACGCCGATATGATTCAAGAGTTTTGTCGCCACCAAACGACTGCCAGCCACCATCCCAGTCGCCACCGTCCAGAGCGTCAAGCATCATGATGTCATGATTGCCTCGCAGCGGAACAAGCTGCCCGGCATCAAAATACCAGATTAACCACTCGATCACTCCGGCACTGTCGGGTCCTCGATCTACGTAATCGCCCACTGTAATGAGCGTGTCGTCACTCTTCAGAGACACAAAATCCGCGAGAGTTTCCAGCGCGTTCAGATAACCGTGAATGTCGCCAATGGCCAAGGTTCGCGGCATATCGCTACTTTCTCGACAGCCAGAAGTCCGGTTTCCGATGATGGTGTGCGATCGCGAAAATCAGGACGCCGCCGTCTCGAACGCCGAATACGACGTCATGCGGAAACACCGCTACGGGGCAGCGTCGAAATCGGGCATCAATGATCGGCCAGCTCTCGGGGTGTGCAATTAACCGACCAATTGCTGAATCGACAGCCTGAACAAATTCCGCTCCCAAGCCGGGCCGTTGGTGCTCGTACCGGGCGGCGGCATTGTCAAATTCTTCCAAAGCCTCAGCAAGGAACTGATAACTCATGCCTTGTCAGCGCCGTATTTGCGTCTCATTTCGGACATTGCCGTTGCCCCATCAGTAAGCTGGGCATCTCCACTTTCAACCGCGTCCCAACGGCGCCGCAACTCGATTGCCCATGCATCAGCGATCTGCGTCTGCGAGCCACCGTCCAAACTTTTCCACAACCGCTCAGCCAGTTCTGCACGCTGATTTTCGGGAAGTTCCAAAGCGGCATCGAACACATTTTGCTCACTTGAGCTGACCATGTCAGGCTCCCTTCTTTCCAGAGAATGAATTGCCCGCTCTCCTCGCCGGCAATTCAAGCGGCATCTTTCAAGTGTCCATCACAACCTACTTTTTTGCTTTCTTCAGAGTCTGCAGGTAATCCACCACGTCGACAAGGTCCTGCTCGCTGAGCAGTTTCTGCAAGTCGGCAGGCATGATCGAAATCTTCTGCTTGACGATTTGATCGACGTCGCCGGTCGGAATGGTCCGGTTGATGCCTTCCTTATTTCTGATGGTGACTGCCTGGTCTGTCTTGCTGATCAACAGGCCCGCGACCACGTTTCCGTCGTTCAGGACGGCTGAGTACATCTCGTAATTATGAGCGATGCCCGCACTCGGGAAGAGGATCGATTCGAAGAACGCTGTGCGACTTAGTTTGCTGCCGATTTCAGACAGGTCCGGACCGACGTCTTTGCCCTTCTTGTTGACGATGTGGCACTTCGCGCAGGTACCGGTCGTTTCAAAGATCGTCTTACCGCGTGCGGCGTCACCATTGCGAGCAATCAGCTCGCTGATCGGTGGCAGTGGCTTCGCATCTTTGCTCGGCGGCAGAGGAAACAGCTTCTGTGCTTCGTTACGAATTTCCTGGATCGACGATGCATGAAGACTCGCAGCGACAGCCGGGATCAATTGAGCATCGATCTCGTTCTTTCCCGCCATCTTGATCAAAGTCTGAGCACCGTATCGTGAAGCTCCGACTGCCTGGGTCGCCTGACGACGAAGTTCAGCCGGCTTGTCCGCGTTCTTGACGATCGGCATCAGCAGCCCGACCGCTCCGCCGTTTCCTGAGACGTCCAACGCCCGAACCATCGCAAGCGGCGTTTTCTCGTCGGCGCTGTTGAGGACTTGTGAAATAATGTCCCACTGCTTCTTCGCAATCAACGCGTTCACCGCGTCAACACCGAGCTGGTCACTCGGATGAGCGATCGCCAGCTCGACGAGTGCCGGATATCGATCCGCCATGTCGAACTTCGAAACGAGCAACACGAATTGCGACGTTCCGACCGATCGATCAAGCAGCTTATTGATCGCGGCGAGTGCTCCGTCTTTGTTCTTGACGCCGCTGCCGAGTCGCTTGATGGCTTCCGAATTGACAAAGTTAGCACGCTCTTTGTCTCCCTTGCCGTCGTAACCAAAGGCCAGATCGAACAGGACGGATTCCTTGTCGTCACTCGCCTGGAAATCGAACGAACGCATGGCACGCGGCAAGTCGTCATTTGTCGCGAGCCCCATGCCAATTGCGTCGGCGAGCAACTTGGAAGTCTGCGATCCGCGGCTTCGCCAGATGACGTCAAAGGCGGCCTTCTGACTCATTCGGTCACTTTCTGGAGCCGCCTTCTGAAGTTCCTTCAGGCTGGCCAGACAGGCATCCCAGTTCAACGCCCCGCTGATACCGAGCGCTTCCAGATACCAACGATCCTGGCCGTCGTGTTGTGCGGCCAGTTGTGCCCACAGGCGAGCCTGGTCCGAAGACTTAACGAACCGCAGGGTGACCGCACATTCTCGACGCACCTGCGACGAAGAATCGTTGACAAGCTGCTTCACCACCGGAATCAGATCGACGCCGAGTTGACGGGCCAGTCGTAGTCCAAGAATGCGGATGTTCGAATCGCTGTCGGCGATTGCTGTCGCAATAGCCTTTTCGCCGTCGTTGTGCATCTTGCCGAGCAGCCAGATTGCGCGAGCTCGTGTCCGCGGATTGGTGCTCTCTTTGAACAGTTTCGCGAGAGCCGGCGCTGCCTTGTCGCCTTCCGCATGCAGCTTCGTCCAGGCGAGATACCGAGCTTCCAGATTCGGGCTCTGCAGCGCGACGATCGCTCCGTCGATTGTTTCGAAGTCGTAAGTCGGAG
>JBLFXD010000845.1:0-3344 GCA_047611045.1 Planctomycetaceae bacterium
GTTAAGGGGCGAGCGTTAAGGGGCGAGCGTTAAGGGGCGAGCGTTAAGGGGCGAGCGTTAAGGGGCGAGCGTTAAGGGGCGAGCGTTAAGGGGCGAGGGTTGAGGGACAAGGGTTCAGAGTGGGTCACGGGAGGAGTGCTGCCGTTACCGCTTTCGATCCTCGACTCTCGACCCTTGACCCGATCCACGTTGCGCGTTTCCAACCCCAGTCGATCAGCAACGGTTCCGAAGCTGTACTTGCTGAGGTGGTCTTCCAGGACCCACTGCATCTTGTCGAGATTTCGGTAATGCCGGATTCGCGACAGGCGGTCGGCGGCCGAAATGCGAGGCTGATCAGGGTCGAGTTCCCAAATGTGGAAGTACATGACGAACGGGTCAGCGTGCGTCTCGTCCCAGTTCTTCACGGCTTTCTTAAGCAGCGTGTGAGGCAACTGTCGAAACCAGTTTCCGCCGGCGATGGGAAGGCAGCAGCCCATGAACCGGGTCGACGACGGCGGCACTTCAAGAATGCTGCCGAACGGTGTCGACTGGCGATGCACGAATCGTCGGTAGGCTTCGTCCGAGAATCGATTGAGCAGCGGCAGGACACTGGAGTCGTACGCGTAGCCCTCTTCCGCCAGCACGTCGAGTGCCCACAGATCTTTCGGGCCGAGCCACTGATCCGCGATTCGATAGCCGAGTAACTTCTGACCGGATGCCGACTCGATGGCTTCCTGAGCTCGCAGCAGGTCTTCACGAAATTCGTTGCGAGACAGGCCTTTGATCGTGCGATGGTGGTAGCCGAGGCTGGCGACTTCGTGACCGCGGCTGGCAATTTCGGCAACGAGTTCCGGCATCTGCTCGGCCACCCAGCCGAGTACAAAGAAAGTCGCCTTCGCGTCGTACTCGTCGAGCAGCTCGAACGTCCGCTGAGTGTTTCGCTCGATCCGAGTTTCGAAGCGGTACCACTGCTCCTGCTCGATGAGCCGCCCGAACGAACCCACCTGAAACCAGTCCTCGACAGCAACTGTCAGGATGTGCTGACGCTGTGACTTCCTGCTGGACACATCCGAACCCACGCCGCTCGGCAACTTTGCCAGCGTGTCGGGTTGAACGATGATTCGTGAGTCGAGCTGGTCAGACATTGGCGGATTTACGCACCGGACCGGCGCGTTCCGAAATAGTTTGGGATTTCCTTTCTGAAACATAGGACGGCATCGGGAGGCAACTCTGTCACGAGCCGACGATAAACCTGATCAACGACGTTTGTCCTTCAACGACGGCGATTTCTCTCGATATTTGAATGCTGAGTCTTTCCCGGATAGCGATGTTTATGGCGGATGTATCGATTCAAATCGGCTCGCGACTTCCCCACGCTGCGGCCGGCCATCTGCTGGACGCCGATTCGAACAACGAAGCTTCACACAGGCCGCCAGGCATCTACCCCTCCCGAACGAGCCGATCTCTGTGGTGCGATGCCTTGGCGGATTCCGATGAGTTGCTCAAAACGAAACACTTTGAGACGCTACCGAAACTCTGCTGGCTGAGCGAAAGTCGGCAGGGTCCACGTCATGCGGCTTCAACGCAAACATTACGACACGACAGATCACCAAAGTCAGTTCTGACAGAATCCGAAATTCAACGGCGGCACGAATCCGAGTTTCCTCTCAACGCCGGGCAGAACATCAGACAAGCCCCTTTCACGAAAGACTTCGCACATGCGTATCGCCGAGTTCGTAGAAACAAACTTCCGAGCTATTTTCGTCTGGGTTGTTGCTGCCGTCGTGATTCTTGGAGTCGTGGCCGTTGCAATATTCGGGGTCCACGCGCTGTGGCCGTGGGTCGTGCTGGGCCCAGCGATCCTGATGGGTTTCATCGATATGACCCAGCCGCAGCAAGCGATCCGTCGGAACTATCCCGTTCTGGGACACGCTCGATACTTCCTCGAACTGATCCGCCCGGAGATTTATCAGTATTTCATCGAAAGCGACAAAGAAGGCGTCCCGTTCGACCGTGAAGATCGTTCGCTGGTCTATCAGCGAGCGAAGAACGTTCGTGATACAACGCCATTCGGGACAAAGCTCGATGTCTACGAGCCGGGTTACGAATGGGTGAACCACTCGCTGGCCGCCCGGCATATCGATGCCAGTAATATGCGAGTGATGGTCGGCGGCCCCGATTGCAAGCAGCCATATTCGCTCAGCCTGCTGAATATCTCGGCGATGAGTTTTGGTTCGCTGAGTAAGAACGCAATCATCGCTCTCAGTCGCGGAGCCAAACAAAACAACTTCGCGCACAACACTGGCGAAGGTGGACTGAGTCCCTACCACCTCGACGGCGGCGGCGATCTGATCTGGCAGGTCGGAACCGGCTACTTCGCCTGTCGCGGTGATGACGGAAGATTCTCGCCGGAGATTTTTGCCGAGAAGTCGGCGATCCCAAACGTCAAGATGATCGAGATTAAACTCTCGCAAGGTGCCAAGCCTGGCCACGGTGGTATTCTGCCGGCGGCGAAGGTAACCCCTGAAATCTCAAAGATTCGCGGAGTGCCGATGGGGCAGGACGTGCTTTCTCCGCCGACACATAATGAATTTTCGACGCCACGCGGACTACTGGAGTTTGTGAAGAAGCTACGAGACCTCAGCGACGGAAAGCCCGTCGGCTTCAAGCTGTGCGTCGGCAAACGCCGCGAGTTTCTCGCCATCTGCAAGGCTATGGTCGAAACGGGCATCACACCGGATTTTATTACCGTTGATGGTGGCGAAGGTGGAACCGGGGCCGCACCGTTGGAATTTTCAAACCATATCGGTGCACCGCTGGTTGAAGGTCTGATCTTCATTCATAACGCTCTGACAGGCTATTCGCTGCGAGACAAGGTTAAGATCATTGCCAGTGGAAAAGTGACTTCCGGGTTCGGCATGCTGAAGCGACTGGCCATCGGAGCAGACGCTATTTACAGCGCCCGGTCGATGATGATGGCACTTGGTTGTATCCAGGCACTGAAGTGCAACAGCAATCATTGTCCCGTCGGAGTCGCCACACAGATGAAGCATCTGGTGGCCGGCCTGGACCCGACCGACAAGGCGACCCGAGTCGCCAGTTATCATCGAGAAACCGTCAACAGTCTCGCTGAAATGATCGGGGCACTGGGACTGGACGCAGCCGACGAATTGCGACCGTGGCACGTGATGCACCGCATCTCGTCCAATCAGACAAAGCACTACGGAGAGCTTTACAACTTCCTGCGTGGCGGCGAACTGCTTGCCGATGAACTGCCTCCCGAATACGCACGAGCCTGTGCTTCGGCATCGTCAGAAACGTTCGGCCACAAGGAATAAGTTTCTTTGATACCGTTCTGAAAGCCG
>JBLFXD010000846.1:0-3340 GCA_047611045.1 Planctomycetaceae bacterium
GAGCGGCTATCCGCTCAGGAGTTCAACGTCAACGGTGAAACGAAATCGTGGACAACGCTCGGCGGCTACTTTGACGTCATCGATGAGGCCGGCATCTCTGTCAACGTGGCTTCGTACGTCGGCTTGAATAATCTCTGGCGGTCGGTCATGGGCGAGTCCTTCGATCCACCGACCGATGAGAACATTCAGGAAATGAAAGTCCTCCTGGACGAAGCCATGCGCGAAGGTGCGCTGGGACTTTCAAGCCAGGTGATGATGCCGCCCGGTTCGCTGGCGACGACAAGTCACCTGGCCGAGCTGTGCAAAGTCGTCGCACAACACGGTGGGATCTACTCATCACACATTCGCAATGAGGGCGACGGGATCTTCGCCTCAGTCCGCGAGGCGAT
Source organism: Planctomycetaceae bacterium (assembly GCA_047611045.1). Lineage (GTDB taxonomy): Bacteria > Planctomycetota > Planctomycetia > Planctomycetales > Planctomycetaceae > JABMPE01. The sequence continues at coordinate 390 of JBLFXD010000846.1, forward strand.
CGAAGTCGGGCGTCGCAGCGGCGTGCCCGTTGACATTATCCATCTGAAGATTGCCGATCAGCAGTTCTGGGGGCGGATGGACGAGGTTGTCAAGCTGATCGAAGACGCCAGGACCGAAGGGCTCAACATTCAGGCGAACGTCTACCCGTACACTCGCGGAAACAACAATCTGGTCAGCATCATTCCGCCGTGGGCTCACGAAGGAGGACGTTCAAAACTTCTGGAACGGCTCCGCGATACCGACACCCGCCAGCGACTGAAACGCGAAATCGAGAACGGAGTCACCGGCTGGTACAACCACTACACCGCGGTCGGTCGAGACTGGAGTCGCATGCTGGTCAGCGCGAACACGTCGTTCCGCGGTTTGACGATGGACCGGGTCATGGATTTTCGCACCAAAGGGCGGAAGGATGCCGACCGACTTGAAGAGTTGTTTGATATTCTGCTCGAAGAAGGTGGGTCAGTCAGCACCGTCTTTGCACATCACACCGAGGATGACATGAACCTCGCGCTGCTGCAGCCCTGGTGCTCGGTTGGTTCGGACGGTTCGGCCTACGCAATCGAAGGTCCGCTGAGAACCGGCAACCCTCATCCTCGCAATTTCGGAACGTTCCCGCGCGTCCTTGGAGTCTACGTCCGCGAGTTAGGTCTGCTGCGACTGGAAGACGCCGTCCGTAAGATGACCTCGCTGAGCGCTGCGAAGGTCGGGCTACTCGACCGGGGAATCCTTCGAGTCGGCATGGCTGCGGACGTGACCGTGTTCAATCCTGAAACGGTGATCGATCAGGCAACGTACACCGAGCCCTTTCAATACAACGTCGGCATTCAGCATGTAATCGTAAACGGTCAGCTCGTTCTCAAAGACAACAAACACACCGGCAAGCGACCTGGGCGAGCACTGCGGCGACAGCATCTTAAGATTCGAGACTGATCAGTCGCCTTGTTTCAACCGTCGTTGTTTTCGTATCGATACCCGGCACCGTGGACCGTACGGATGATTCGTGGCGACTTGGGATCCACTTCGATCCGTTTTCGTAGCTGCGAAATATGCTGGTCGAGCGTTCGACTGTTGGGAAAGTAGTCCTCGCCCCACGCGTGGTTGAAGATCGTGTTTCGGTCCAGGACACGGCCGGCGTTACGGTGCAGGAATTCGAGAATCTGCACATCGCGCAAACTCAGTTCGATCGTTTGCTCGCCTCGGACGGCGCGAAGCTCCGCCGGGAAGATGTCGAGGTCGTCCATTTTGAACGATGCCTTCAGGTCCGCGCCGCGAGCGACATGACAGCGACATGACAGCGGCGAGTCACTGCTCGAATTCGAGCGATCACTTCCCGAACGCCGAACGGTTTGACGATGAAATCGTCTGCTCCGAGTTCGAAGCCAACAACCTTGTCGATCTCTTCCGACTTGGCACTGATAAAAATGATCGGGATATCCGGGTGCGTTGATCTGATCGACCGGCAAACGTCGTAGCCGCTGCGGCCAGGCATCATGATGTCGAGACAGACGAAGTCCGGAACGCTGATTTTAAACTGTTCGATAGCCGACGCGCCGTCCGCCACCTGCACAACCTGATAGCCCTCGGAAGCCAGCACTTCGGCCAGCCCTTTTCGGGTTAACTCATCGTCTTCGGCAAGAAGAACTTTCATGCTTCACGCTCCTCGTCAGAAGACAGAAGTTCGACGCAAAAGCTGGCCCCGGTCTCACAGTCCACGATTCGCAGGTCGCCACCGTGAAGCCTCGCGAGATCGCGAGCGATGCTTAGTCCGATGCCCGTCCCCGCCGCATCTTCCAGGCGACTTGATACTCGGACGAACGGTTCGAAAACGGCCCGCTGCATCGCCACGGGAATTCCTTGCCCGGCATCCGTCACGACGATTCTGACACTTGAGCCCTCGCGGCAGGTTTCGATCTTCAACAGCCCGCCCTCGGCCGCGTACTTCTCGACGTTGCTGATCAGGTTCACGAGAATCTGCTCGACAGCATCCTCATCGACCCGGACGGGCGATTCGGCGTCAAGCTGCAGGTCGATCTTGATGTTAAGTCGTTCGAGCGTCGGCACGAACTGCTCAACAACTCGTCGCACGAGTTCGTCAACCGAAACCAGACGAGGTCGCAGAACCAGCGTTTCTCTTTGCTGACGCCCGAAGGTCAGTACGTTGCTGATCAGGCGGCTGAGTCGCTGGCTTTCAGAAACAATCACGCGAAGTCGGTCGGCAGTTTTGCCGTCGGACGAAGCGTCCAGATGCTCAAGGTCCGCTGCGAGCAGATCGGCGTACATGCGAATGTTGGTAAGCGGCGTCTTGAGCTCATGCGAAACCTGATTCACAAAACTGACTCGTTGTGAAGCCTGCCTGACTTCTCGCGAGTATTCACGCCAGAAGAAAACCGCGAGCACGGAAAGGCCAATAGCCGCAGCGCAGATTCCTGTCGTCAGCTGAAACGCCGTGCCACGACTTTCGCCCGCCAGCAGAGATTCTGAAACGACAGCCTGCAGCCGCCATGAATTCAACGGAGAAGACACCGCCATCTCCGCCAGTGGCGTGCAGACTTCCGGAGGCTCGTACTCGCCCCACTCGTACATCGACTGACCCATCGAATCGACCAATCGAAATCGCGAAGTCGTCGCGATGGACACTCCGTCGTGCTGCCGATTCACGGTGTCCGGCAAGGCAGCGACCAGATCGGCCATCCACCGCCCACGTTCGACAAGCAGTCCCACGACGCTGCCGTCGGCGCGACGCTGCCAGAAGATTAAATGAACTCCGCGGCCCCAGTACCAGGTATGCCACCCTTCGTCCGGGCTGCTCGAGCCGACAGTTGATGACACCCTCTGGTCACCGCGAGGCAATTTCCCTGGCGTAATTGGCCGTTGCGTCGAAGCATCGAATTGGCCGCTTGACGCGTGAATCAGATCACGATCCTGGATCAGCTCCTGAGCTTCGTTCAGA
>JBLFXD010000847.1:0-3337 GCA_047611045.1 Planctomycetaceae bacterium
AAACGCAGCATTTCCAGGAAGGTGTCAGACGTCAGCTTCGGCACGGAACTTAAAGCGGCGGTCGCCTGGCGACGGACACTGGTCTCACGATGTCGAAGAAATGGCTCGATGTCTGTGGCCAGTTCTTCAGCCGCTGCGGACTGACGAACGAGTTCGCGGAGAGCCTCGAAATGCTGAGTCTTCAATGAAGAGTTCAGAAGCGCTCTGAAGTCATTTACCGATCGATTCTCAAGAATCCGACCAAAGTCATCTTTGTTAAACGCGCAGTCGTCCGACTTTGTCAGATACTTCAAGCTGGCCTTCATCGTGTGGCCGACTTCGCCACCGACCGCTTCCGCCCACTCCGGACTTTCTTCGTTGCGAACCCAGGCCAGCAGTGCCAGCACGTGTCCGTAGTTCGTCGGCGTGAGCACTCCCTTCGTCGCAGTTTCATCCGGCCCGCAACTACTGCAACCACCGGACCCACAACCGCCAACGCCACCGCGTCGCAACGAGTTCGCCGCAAACACGCCCAGCCCGTAGCAGGCCGGAACCAGATCGATCGCCCACGACACATCCTGCGACCGCGCGATCTCGGGAAACTTCTGACGCACCACCTCATGCCCAATCAGATAAGCCGACGTTGCCAGCAGCCGATCCGGATCCTCAGGCAGCGACTTCGCGAGAATGATGCGAGGTAGCTCCGTCGGGGCTCCTGGACCAACGTAAGCTCCGGATGCGCCGCCCAGATTCGCATCCTCGGTCGTCGCCAACTGAAAGTCCTCATGCGACAAGTCCATCAGGTAGCAGACCTGAGCGAACATCGCCGCCAGATCCTGCTCACTGCCCGAGCCGATCTGAGGCACGTCCGCGTCGCCCGGAGTCAGTATCTTTGCCTTCCGAATTCGTTCCCCGCCGATCCCGGCAGCCAGATCACGAAACCGCCGCTCGATCCACGCTTTGATCCCAATTTCCAGCGGACATCGCGGCGAGAACAAACCAAACATAAACAGCTCCAGAAACACGAAAGCCGCCCAAACGCGCGACGAAGTGACGTACTGAGTCAGAAGAATCAACGGCGCTATAGTACGGCAGCCCTTCCCACTGCAAGACGTCTCTCAGATGCCACATTCCCCTGAAGACTGATCCTTGATCAAACGGTTACTCCCCGATTGTGAGCATCGTCGATGCCGCAAACGGATTCGGCGTACTGACGGACAAACGTGCAATCGACATTCTCGTGCATCTCACTTTGAATCTGGCCTGGAAAACTATTCCACAACTCCCAAACATATACGAACAACCCTACGGGAGGCCTTCCTGAAAAACTGCGGTCGCGCTGAATAAGGAGTGAACTGGCGGACGCGATGCGACGAAACTTAGGAAGAGTTTGACGATTTTTCCGCTTGTGAGAATTGTGTTTAAAAATGTGCCGTCGAACACTCTCGCTGATCGCCGTGTTCGCCATGAGCACCACCTCGGTCGAACAATCCTCTGCTTCCCGTCCAGCAACGATGCCCGCCTCGCAAAATGGCACGCAAAGTAGCCCGTCTCTGTTTGCGGCTTTGCAGGCAGCGCCAACCGATAACGAATTCATATCTTTAATCGGTCAGACGCCGGGGCAGCATCAAAATTCGGACGACGGTTACTCGTCAACAAACATCGTCCCCCAATCGTGCATCGCTGCGTGTGGAGAAACTGGGTATGAATGTTCCGTAAACGACCGCTGGGACTTCAGTCAGGGGCTGCTGACTTTTCTGCACGAAGACACTGGTCATCGCTACACCGGATTCCTCGATTTCAACTATTACGGCGACACTCGCAACTTCAGCGTGCTCACCGTCAATGCCGGAGCCAAACTTCCGTACGACTTCGAGTATTTTCAGTTTGTGAATTACACGAGTCAGCTCGGCAACGAATCCGCTCTCGAAAACTGGACGGACTTCTTCACCGAGATCCACCTGCGACGGCCGATCGCCAAAGACAGTGAATGGTTCAAACATCTCGATTGGACCGTGATGTGGGCCGACGGATCCGGGCCTCAAGAGGTCGGCCGCCTGGGAGTCCGATGGCGGTTTCAGGACACTCCCGGCCCGATCGGATCGTTCTTCCGGGACACTTTGAAACTGAATTACTCGCTCAACTTTCACTTCCTTGAAGACGACGGTTCAGGCTGGCAGATGGAGCACGTCTATCGCCGAAGCTTTCTCGACGGACTGGTCTACGTCGGCGGCTTCGCTGATCACAATGTGAACGGCACGGCGGACAGTTCTGACTGGGTCTCTGAGACTCAAGTTGGCGTAAAACTGCTCGGCAACTTCTATGCAGTCGCGGAGTACCGATACTTCAGCTTCGCCAACTCATCCCGCTTCAAGCAGGGCGTAGGAATCGGCGTCGAATACGCGATCAGGTTCCAGTAAAGCCGCCCAGTCGTCGGCATCTGGATCTGCAACCTTCAACAGTGAACCCGCAGTAATTTGCGGAACTCATTGGTCGTTTCTGCTGACGCGTGAATAGAATGCCAGCATCGCTAACCGGGAAGTGACTGACATCCTTCTGTTCAACCAACGTCGGAGTGTGATCGTGCAGCAATCGGAACGAAGGTGGGTCACTAGCCTGCTTAGTGCGACGCAGACACGTAGCGTTTCGATCGGACTGCCCGTCGCACTTCTGCTGATACTGACGAGCCTGGTCGTCGGGCATCTTCGACGTGTTGAGCAAAAAGAAATGAGGGCGGATTTCGAAGTGCAAACCAGCAACGCGTTCAATCGTCTCCGTGCTCAATTCGACGTTTACCTGGAAACCGTTCGATCAATCTCCAGCCTTTACGCGACCGGCCACGAACTCGAACGAGTTCGTTTCGCGGCGTTTGTCGCTCGGACGATTCAACAATACGACGGAATTAACGGTCTTGGCTGGAACCCTCGCGTTATGCATTCCGAACGTCAGGCTTACGAGCAGGCTGCGCGAAACGACGGACTGACAGACTTTCAGTTCAGGCAATGGACGCCCGACGGCGACACGCCATGGACCGCCTCGGATGCTCAGTGGGCGAACGAGTACGTGCCTGCCTACCTGCTCGAACCGCACGAACTCAACAAGTCGGCACTCGGCATCGATGTCGCCTCAAACCCGACACGCCGTGAAGCGCTGCAACGAGCTCGCGATACGGGCCAAGCCGTGGCGACCGCAAGAATCACACTGGCTCAGGACACGGCCCACCAGGCCGGCTTTTTGATCTTCGCACCGGTCTATGCCGTCGGTGCATCGGCCGAAACGATCACTGACCGCCGAGAAAACCTGAGAGGATACGCGGTCGGAGTTTTTCGAGTCAGCAGCATCGTGCAGCAGGCGATGG
>JBLFXD010000848.1:0-3332 GCA_047611045.1 Planctomycetaceae bacterium
TGCGAAAGTGGAAACGTCCCAGGATACATCGACAAAACCGAAGACGCTGAAGCCTCTCAAACGCAGAATTCTCGTATTCAAAGCGAGCTGGTGTTCGGCCTGCCAGTTTTTGAACTACGAGTGGCCGAACATGAAGAAAGTCGGCTGGCGCGTTGGCGGAAAGCTGACAGACCACATCCAGCTGGTGGACTCGGACGAGCGCCCGGATCTGGTTTCCCGGTACGGGATCACGGCGCTGCCGACGCTCATCCTTGTCGATGGTGACAAGGTGGTGAGCCGTCAGGGTTCTCTCAGTGCACGAAACATCGCCGAGTTCTACTACGGGCGCCTCAAGTAATATTGGTGGTCCGAATAATCAGCGATTCAGAAGCCGCTCGGACATAACTTTCGGGCGGCTTTTCCGTTGCGCAAGCCGTTACTGATAAAAGGTTTCAGTCGCGTCAGACTAGTCGTAGTCTCGGTTGAATCTGAAGTTAAGCACGGGTAATATCGGTCGAACTTCTGTCGCCGCGTCTGGTTGCGTTTGAACCAGCCGATTTCCGAATGACGCACGGCAGCCGAATTTCACCGTGGGGCTCCTCGTGTTTTGCGGAGGAGAGGCAATCCCCCGGTGACCTCAAAACAGCAAGTCCATCACCTGAAATCGCGGTAGGTTTTACATATGGCCGACGAAGACCAATCTCCAAACGAGTCGTTCAATCTCGACAAGTTGAAGGAACTGATCGAGCTGATGGAGAAGCATGATCTGACCGACGTGCATCTGCGGCACGGTGAGGAACAATGGCGTTTGCGACGAGGTCCCCAGGTCGTTGCAGCGGCACCGGTGGCTTACGCGGCTCCACCGGTTGCGGCACCCGCTCCAGCTGCCCCGGCGGCTTCTGCGGAAGCGGCTCCGGCTGCACCAGCCAGCAACCTGCTTGAAATCAAGAGTCCGATCGTCGGCACGTTTTACTCGTCGCCGACGCCTGAGGATCCCGTGTTCGTTTCAGCCGGGTCAAAGGTGACTCAGGACACGGTCGTGTGCATCGTTGAGGCCATGAAAGTCTTCAACCAGATCACGGCCGACATCAGCGGCACCATTGAAGAAGTCCTCGTTGGCAACGGCGATCCGGTTGAGTCCGGTCAGGTTCTGTTTCGAGTGAAGCCGAACTGAGCCGATCGAGTTTCTGGCGAGCCAGTCATCGGTGGTTCGTCTGTTTGAATGTCCGATACGAGCCGAGGAAGACGCCCGCATCCGGTTGTTTGTCGATACTGTTTCGCAGTCTCCCGTTTCGTTCCTGCTTTCCCGTTGTTTGAGTCTCGCATGTTCCAGCGCATTCTGGTCGCCAACCGTGGGGAAATTGCCCTGCGAATTATCCGAGCCTGTCGCGAACTCGGCATCGAATCAATTGCCGTCTTCAGCGAAGCCGATCGCGGGTCTAACTACCTCGACCTGGCCGACGAGAAGTACTGCATCGGCCCGGCTGCGTCGTCGAGCAGTTACCTCTTTTTTAACAATATCATCGCAGCGGCTGAAATCGGAAACGCGCAAGCGATCCATCCGGGATACGGATTCCTGGCTGAGAACGCCGAGTTCGCTCGAATCTGTCGCGAGTGCGATATCGAGTTCATCGGCCCGCCGCACGAAGCGATGGAAAAGCTGGGCGACAAAGTCGCTGCTCGACAGATGGCGATGGATGCCAAAGTGAACGTCGTGCCGGGCAGCGACGGCCTGATCGAAGACGAAGCCGAAGCCGTGCGACTAGCAGTCGAAATTGGATACCCGGTTTTGATCAAAGCGACGGCTGGCGGCGGCGGAAAAGGGATGCGGGTTGCTCGCGACGAAGAAGAATTGAAAGTCGGACTGAAGGGTGCAGCTTCCGAGGCAGAAAAAGCATTCGGCAACGCGGGTGTTTATCTTGAAAAGTTCGTCGAGAATCCTCGGCACATCGAAGTGCAGGTTCTGGCGGATCAGCACGGCAACGCTGTTCACATCTGGGAACGCGAATGCTCCACTCAGCGGAAACACCAGAAGCTGATTGAAGAATCGCCAGCACCACGTTTGCCGGAAGACGTTCGACAGAACCTTTGCCAGTCCGCCGTGCGACTGATTCAGTCGGCGGGGTATTACAACGCCGGGACGGTCGAGTTCATCGTTGATAAAGACAACAACTTCTACTTCATCGAAGTGAATGCTCGAATTCAGGTGGAGCATCCTGTGTCGGAAGAGATCTCCGGCATCGATCTGATCGAGCAGCAGATTCTTGTCGCGGCCGGCGAGAAGCTCAGTTTCACGCAGGACGACGTCGCGCGAAACGGTTGTGCGATGGAAGTTCGCATCAACGCGGAAGACCCCAAGCACGACTTTCGCGGCAGCCCCGGCACGATCACAAAGCTGAGAGTTCCCGGCGGTCGCGGAGTTCGTTTCGATTCTCACGTCCACGAGGGATACCGAATCAGCCCGCACTACGATTCGATGATCGGCAAACTGATCGTGCATCAGCCGACTCGGCCGCAGGCGATCGCCTGCATGCTGCGAGCGCTGGACGAGTTCGTTATCGAAGGCGTCAGCACGACGATTCCGCTCATCAAGCAGATTCTGAAAGAGCCGGTCTTCGCAGCCGGTGAAGTCGATACTCGCTGGCTTGAACGGGAAATGGACAGCATTCTCCCGAAGGTCGTCTAGAGCAATTTCCAAAACAGCTTCCCGACAGTGGCTCCGCACTCCGTGCGGAAAGCCCCGACTGGGCTGACGCGACGGAGTCGCTTGCCACAGAAACGAGAATTCGTTTCGGACACGTTCCTGAGCATCCGGTCTGGCTCAAAATACATACTGAATCAAATCAAACTAAGAATCTCGGAGTTCTCGATGGCTGAATCGACCCCCCTCTCACACCCCGCTCAGGCTGAACACAACTTTAAGAAGGTCGCCATTCTGTTTTCCGGCGGACCGGCTCCGGCAGCCAACGCGGTTATCTCGACCTGTGCCGCGAGCTTTCGAAAAAGCGGCATCGAAGTCGTCGGCGTCATGCACGGTTACCGGCACCTGATGGAGTACAGCGCGGACAATCCAATGCAGGAAGGTCGTGACTTCGTCATGCTCAACGACATAACGCTGAAGCGAACTCGCAACCAGCGCGGTATTATCATCGGTACCGCCCGAGCGAACCCCGGCAAGCTGATTCAGTCACCTGCGGACCTGCAGGATTCCGACAAGACGGCTCCGATGAAGACAACCTATGAAGCTCTGTGCTCGCTGGGAGCGGACGCTCTGATTTCGATCGGCGGCGACGACACGCTCAAGACGGCGAACAAGTTCAAGCTTTATCAGGATACGCTGCCTGAAGGCAGCA
>JBLFXD010000849.1:0-3330 GCA_047611045.1 Planctomycetaceae bacterium
GCAGGGCCTTCACGGAGCATCCCAGACGGTCAAAACCGACGCGCGTTCAGAAGGCACGACCACTCGCTACGGGTCGGTGATGGGAACGCTCGCGTACATGCCTCCCGAACAGGCGGAAGGCAAGCTCAACGAGATGGACGCGCGTACGGACATCTATTCGCTGGGAGCGATCCTCTACGAAATCCTCGTCAACGATGCACCGATCCCGCGTGGCAAGATGCAGGAGATGCTCGACTACGTGATCAAGAAGCCGATCATCCCACCGCGTGAGATCGATCCAACGGTTCCTCGACCGCTGGAAGCCATCGCGATGAAGGCATTGAACAAGAAGATTTCAGATCGTTATCGGTCCGCGCTGGACCTTGCTCGCGACGTCGAAGACTACCTCGCCGACGAACCGGTTTCCGTTTACGAAGAACCCTGGTACGACAAGTTGAGACGTTGGGCGAAACGACACCCGACTGCCGTCGCCGCCTGGGGCGCGTCGTTCGTCGCGGTGATTCTGGGCAGCTTTGCCTGGAACTGGGTCGAGTCCAACCGCATCGACGGACTCAGAATTGCGGCAATCTCAAAAGGCGAACAGGCACAGACGGAAGCGGCAGCAGGACGGTTCGAAGAAGCAACGTCGTTGCTCAACGAAGCGCTCGGTCAGGTCAGCGAAGAGGACGAACTGGCTTCCGTTGAAGCTGGCCTCAACAACCAGCTATCAGGCGTTGAGCAATTGGTCGCCGCCGTCGAGGAGCGACGAATCTCCGCGCTGCAGCGCGAAGCCGAGCAGAAAGTCGCCGAGGCCAAAGTTCTGGCTGAATCGACCGAAAGTCTCCAGGACGCTCGCACGTTGCTGTCCGAGAGCCTGGCGATGATCAACGATGAGGCTGCACTCGCCTCAGTCCAAAGCAGTATTCAGTCAGAACTTGACTCGGTGAATTCGCAGATCGCCGAAGTCGAAGCCCGGCAACTTGCTCTCGCGCAGTTCGCAAAGTTCGAAGAATTCGCTGAACAGGCTCGTTACTACTTCATCGTCCAGACCGGTGATGATGCCACGCAGAACCTGACAACGGCTGCTGAGCACGCAGTCTCGGCCTTCGCCATCTACGGAGGCATGTCGCCAACGTATCTGCAGATTCCACCACCGTACCTCACCGAGAAACAGCACGACGAAATCCGCAGCAGCTCTTACGAACTGTTGATCATGCTGGCTGAACGTGAAGAAGCAATCGCGTTGGGGCTCGGATCGACGGCCGAAGCAAATGCCGCACAGCAGTCGCTTCAGTGGATCAACCTGGCTGAAGGTCTCGGCCTGAAATCGCAAGCGTTGCTCCGCTACAAGGCTCGCTATCAAGGGACGGCTGGCGACAACGATCAACGAGACATCACGCTGCTGGCCGCTCAGGAGTTTCAGCCGGTCACGCCGCTGGACTTCTACTTGCTCGCTGAAGAGTTTCGCCGGGAGAACGATTTCCAGAACGCACTCAGCCACTACCGTCGAGCGTTGCAGGTCGACCCAAACAACTTCTGGTCGCTGTACCAAATGGGCCTTTGCCACATGCTCGATGGGCAACCCGCTGCGGCCGTCGCCGCCTACACTGTCTGCATCTCTCTGCGGCCTGAAGAAGCAATCTGTTACGTGTCTCGCGGAACGGCGTACGGTGACATCAATCAAACCGACGATGCACTCAGCGATCTCGAAAAAGCACAGGAACTCGATCCCGACTTCTGGGCTGTCTTCCTGAACCGAGGTGCCGTTCACCTGGCGAGGAAAGACTTCGCTGCAGCCGAAGCCGACTTCAAGAAGGTCATCGAACTGCGGCCTCAGCAGGCCGGCCCACATCACAACCTGAGCATGGTCTACGAAGCTCAGCAGGATTTCACAAAATCTGAAGCCGAGGCGACGGCAGCGATTTCACTCGACTCTGGCTACTTCAAAGCCTTCAGCACTCGGGCGATTTCCAGACTGCAACTCGGTGATCCGACTGGCGCACTTGCCGATTTCATGAAAGTCATCGAGCTCGATCAGGATCCGACCAAACAGGCGGAAGCCTGGAAGCAGATCGGTCTGATCCATCATCGAGCCATGCGTTCTGCGGACGCGATGGCGGCTTACGACAAGTCGATCTCCGCCAATGATTCCGATCCGGCAACCCATCGATTGCGAGCGGAAACGTTGCTCGCCCTTAATCGTGATCAGGACGCGGTCGACGCGTTTGGCCGTTACCTGGAACTCGATGGCGAACCTGTCGCCGACGTGTTCCGAGCTCGTTCACTCGCTCAACAGAAACTCGGTCGATTCCGAGAATCGCTGGCCGACGTGGCACGAGCCCTCGAGCTGGAACCTGGCGCGTCGAACATGCTCGTTCGTCGCGGCTGGGCGATGCTTCTGGAAGCGAACAAACTCGCCGAAGCCGATTTCGATGCGGCGGTCGCAGCGAATCCTGAAAATGCCGATGCATGGAACGGTCGTGGCTTTGCTCGAGTCATGATGGGCAACATTCCCGGAGCACTTCAGGACGCCGAAGAAGCCGTCAAGCGGGCGATGGTTCAAGCTCGCAAACGGGGAGCGGCAGCCTGGCCAAACATCTACAACGCCTCCACGATCTATGCTCAAGCTGTGAAGGCGGTGCAGGCAGACGCAAAGATGTCGGCGGACGCTCGCGCAAAGAACGCTCAGCAACTCACGGTCAGATCGCTGCAGATCATCATGCAGACACTGCAGGTGGGCGGCGCGTCTCAGCAGCCGGCGATTCTTCAAACGGTCAGAGGCGACACGTCGCTTGATCCGATTCGGAACAGCCCGGAATACAAACAGGTCTTCGGCCCACGGCCTCCGCAGCCCAAACCGCCGGCACCTGACGCCAAGGGTGATCCGTCTGATGCAAAGTAAAAGTGGTACGCCGGCGCTGCGTTTGACATACCCTACGGTGACTGTCCAATTTCGGAATTCTCAGCGAACGTCTTTATCTGTCTGAGACGGTGTTGGTGGAAGATTCGTTCTCTCCGACGCGAAGCCATCGTCGATTTTTCTCGACAGTCTTCGGGCCAATTCCTTTGACACGTTGCAGGTCATCGATCGACGAAAACGGTCCGGCTTCTTCGCGGTCGCTGACGATCAACTTCGCAGTGACCGGCCCAACGCCGCGCAGCTGAGTCAGCTCGACCCACGTCGCGGAGTTCAGGTCAATCTGGTAGGCAATGTCTTCGCTTCCTCGCTGGACAATGATCTGTGACCGATCGATGTAACGGAGATTCTGCCACTTCACAGCCAGCAGGATGACGACCACGACTGACAGAACGACGACCAGCCACTGGTCACGATTTGTGAGCCAGAGAAAA
>JBLFXD010000850.1:0-3324 GCA_047611045.1 Planctomycetaceae bacterium
CTAACCACGAGGGAGCGCAACAGATTTCCCAATTCCCCACAAACCCAATCTCACCAACTTCCGGCCATTGCATCAGACCAGTGTGCGGCCCTCGGAGTTACTTGTGGGCCGCGGATCAGGCCAGACCACGCAAATAATCCAGTGAAACTGATGCCGGGTTATCAGACAGATACTCGATAGATTAGGCTTGGCTCCAATGATTTGTAGTCGATGCTGCAGCATGTGAGTATGTGTTGAGTCGTGAGAACCGCTGCCGGATTCAGCGTCTAAGACAATTCAAAACTGAATAGTAACTGATTCCAGCTATCCTGCTTCTGAGCCAGAAAATGTCACGTAACTGTCTACGATGGTGTCGACTGACGTCCGCAAAGATCGAAACCGTTTGGATCGAAGAGGAAACTCTGCGGCGTTGGCAAGATTAAGTTGACCGGGATCGCTCACCTCTTCGAATGGCAGGTCAGCGATTTCAACCCATCGTGAATCGAGATGCGTTTTCAAGCATTGCCGACTCATCAACATGAGGGATTCAAGTGAAGATTCAATTCCACATCGCTCTGGCAATTGCGCTGGTGCAACACTCGACCAGTTTCTGCAACGCAGCGGAAAACCCGCAGACGATTGAGCCGCTGGTGCGGGTGGTTGACCTGCATGTCGGCGAGTCGGTTGAGGTTGCTTTGTGCGACGGATCGAAGGCCGTCGTGAAGTTGCTCGGCCTGAAGGAAACTCGTGATGAAGTTTCCTTTGCTGTGCGGCAGGCCGAGGTCACGGTGGAAATGAACGGTCAACGTGGAAAGCTCATTTCGGCGACCTATCATCGGCCGCAAACGATCGGCAACGTGCAGATCGATTGCTCGGTCACAAAGGGTTACAACGAGAATGGCGATCCGACGTTCTGGGGACTCGAGAAAGATGCGAGGTTGCGACTGTGGCCGATTGATTCTCCTTTGGTGAGGCCGGGCTCGTTCACGTACCCGGTCAAGCAGAAGTGGTTCGCCACCGACACGCAAATGGCTAACGATCCCGTGTACGTCGACGGAGGTGAGCGAGCCGGCGAACGACAGATCTACTATCACAGCGGTCTGGACATTGGTGGCAGCGAAGGGCTGGTGGAAGTCGTTTCGGCAGTCGACGCGCAGGTGGTTTCTGTGGGAGAGATGGTTCTCGATGGGCACAAACAGAACACTCCGGTGTCACCGCGTTACGACGTTGTTTATCTGCTGGACGGACGCGGCTGGTATTACCGCTACAGTCATTTGAAGGAGATCGACAAGAGCATCGTCCCCGGTCGCATCATCGCGCAGGGCGATCGCATTGGGTTGCTGGGCAAGGAAGGTGGCAGCGGCGGCTGGTCTCATCTGCACTTTGAAATAACGAGCCGGCAGCCGTCCGGCAAGTGGGGCACTCAGGATGGTTATGCGTTCCTGTGGGAAGCGTACCGGCGTCAGTACAAGCCAGCCGTTATCGCTGTCGCTCGTCCGCATCACCTGGTTTTCACGGACGAGGCAGTCACGCTCGATGGTTCTCGATCGTGGGCGGAGTCAGGAGATATTGCTGGCTATCAGTGGCGGTTCACTGACGGTGCGATGGCCACGACGTCGAGCGTCAAGCGGGCGTATCAGAAACCGGGGCGATACAGCGAAGAGCTGCGCGTCACTGACAGGGCGGGCAACGTTGCGTACGACTTTGCCGTCGTGATCGTCGTCGATCGCGAACATCCCGAACGCCGCGTACCGTCGATCCATCCGAATTACTATCCGACCAGCGGCGTTGGGCCTGGCGACCCCGTCACGTTTAAGGTCCGAACGTTCAATACAACGGCCGGAAAAGAGTTGTGGGACTTCGGGGACGGCAGTCTGCCGGTGGAAGTTCAGTCGGATGGCAACGCCGTCAAGCTTGCGTCTGATGGCTATGCAGCGACGACACACCGCTATCAACAGCCTGGTGACTATGTCGTACGCGTGACGCGTTCCAACGAGTACGGCGTCCCCGCAATCGGACATCTGCACGTTCATGTCGGCTCGAGTGCGGAGTCCGCCGCCGTGTCGCTGCCGACGCCATACAACAAGAACGGCCAGTCAACGCGCGCCAGGAAGTTTGCCTCGCGGGGTTACGTTGCGCGACCTTCTGACAAAAGTGCAGACTGAGTGATCGCGCGAGCTGCGAAAGATGAAACGTAAATCGAGGTCGGTCCTGACTACCATCATGGAGTGCTTTGCGATGTCCAATGTTTCTGGGTTCGGTGCGGTCGGCGACGGCACCACAGATGACACAGAATCGTTGCAGCATGCGATCGATTCAGGCGACGGAGTGCTGCGACTGAATAAAGGGACGTATCGTATCACGAAGCCGCTGGTCCTCGATCTCACGAAGACGGGGTTCGGGGCCGTGCGTGGCGAGGGGGGAACGACGCGGATCGTGATGGCCGGAGCGGGACCGGCGATTCGCGTGATCGGCGATCATCGAGGGACCGCGTCGCCAGGGAGCGTGCAGCCTCACACCTGGGACAAGGAGCGGTTTCCCACGATCAACGGTATCGAAATCGTCGGCGAGCATCCGGACGCCGTCGGCATTGAACTCCGCAAAACGATGAAGTGCGTGATCTCGCAGGTGCTCGTTCGACGGTGCCGGATCGGCGTGCATCTTGTGGAACGCAATCGCGACTTCGTGCTGGCTGACTCACACCTGTACGACAACCACGAAATCGGCCTGTTCTTCGATCGATGCAACCTGCACCAGATCATCGTCCACGGCTGCCACATCAGTTGGAACAAGGTCGCCGGCATCAAGTCGCTGGGCGGCGACGTTCACAACCTGCAGATCGTCGGCAACGATATCGAATACAACAACACGACTGCCGGGAAATCGAATCAACCAAAAGCCGACCTGGCTGAGCATCCCGGCGGGTCGGAGATCTGGTTCGACGCAACGGATGGAGTGATCAGCGAGGTCACGATCAGCGGCAACACGATTCAGGCGACTGTGCAAACGGGCGGTGCCAACATCCGCGTCGTCGGCGCTGACGTCCAGCGGCCTCAGCCAGCCGACACTCCAAAGACTCAGAAGCCAGACACAGCGCACCTCATCAACATTACCGGCAACGTGCTCGGCAGCCAGTGGCGAGCGGTCGAACTCCGCAACGTTTCGCGAGTCACCATCACCGGCAACACGATCTACGACTCAGTCGACCTGTCCGTCTTCGCTGCCCACAGCGCCGGCATCGTTGTCAGCGGAAATACGTTTGCGTGGCGCGGCCTCGATTCCGAACCGACGAAGGACGGGCTGCGCTTTGAAGATTGCGACAACGTGCTGCTGAGCGGCCTCGCG
>JBLFXD010000851.1:0-3322 GCA_047611045.1 Planctomycetaceae bacterium
ATCAACCTCCATCACGACGTCAAAGAAACTGTCGACATTGAAGACCGTGTCGATCTGCCCGGGCGTTGTGTTCGTGCGCTCGGCCGTTGTGCCGAGTGACTGAGTCATGCTGCTGACTCGCACTGTCACCGGACCGTTAAACGAGTCAAATCCCTGCAGATCCATCGAGACGATTTCGGTCTGCACGACGTCTCGGCCATCTGGCAACTGCGTCGGAGTGTCCTGCACATCCATCATTGCCGAACCGCGCAGAAACGCCGTGATGAAGTCCCCGTCGTCCGAGAACACTTCGACCTCGGCAATCATGTCGGCAAAGTTGACGATCGTCAGCAGGGTGCGATCTTCCAGCGGCTCGATTACTCTGACCTGGCGTGAGACTCCTCGCTGCAGGCGATTCTGTCGACCACGCTTCAGGCTTCGCAGATAGCGAGACTCAGCTCGAGGGAATCCGAAAAGACGTGACGTTGATTCCAGGAGAAACATGGTTCAACTCCTTTGATTGCCCGCTCGTGTGAAGTATCCGATACTGAAACAGATTCAAACGCCCTTGGAATATAACAGAGCAGTACCGATAAATCTCAACTCTACCCAACTGATCTGTTCTATCCAGCTGATGCGACTACAAGGAGTCGATTCTGCCAGCGGCACGAGATTGGAACATCACCCGATACGAGCAGGCACTTCAGGAGAGGCGTTCACCGATTGTTGTCGACCGCGGCAACGGCCTTAATGCGGAATCCCGCAAGTACGTGATACTGGCTGATCACTACAGATATCAGGTTGAACTGCGCGAACCCGAATCACCCTGGTGGCAGGAACTTCGCGTCCTGCTGAAGTACCGGGAGTTCATCGACGGACGTCTGTTCGACGACTGGGCCGAAGAACTGGCCAGACGAAGCAGGGCGACACATCGTGTCCCCGCATCAACCATTCGTCGATGGATGAGTACATGGCGTGCCGACATCACCGTCGAACATATCCGTCACTGCCATTAATTCATTTACGTAAACCACCGGCTCCGCCGGTGAGCACTCATCATGCTCTGCCGTTCGTTTCAGTGTTCTGAAAGTTTGTGGGCACCTGCCTGCCACGTGCCGTAATCGGTTTTGATGAATCTTGTTGACGACAGATCGGCTTTGGAGATGTGATTGTTACCGTTGCCTGAAAGCGTCCCCACCCTCGGCCGCTTTCAGGGGGCCTTCCTCATACGGCCGGCTCTGCCGGTGGTTCTGATTACGGACGGCACTATTCGGTACGGGCTCTCGGCGTACCGGATGACAAGAGTGGTGCAACGAATCCGTACTGACTACCGGTATCTTCTCTAATCATCAGATTGAGCCTGGTTCATCAACCAGCATCAGACGTTCAATCTCGTTCGTCTTAAAACCGACGGCCATAGGCTGGCGAACTCCCGGCAGTACGATTGAGTCGTAAAGCTCAGTGACCAGAGTCCCTTCCACTCGCAACCAGTGTGCAATAGTTCCAGAATTCAGATCAATGACCTGTAGACCACATTGCGGTTCAGCATTGGCCTTCTCCAGCCGCTCATCCAGTTCCAAGCCGTGAAAGCTGTCGTGGCGAGGCTTCGACATCGTGACGATGGCGTAGTCACCGATAAACGCCAGACCTCGTATGTAGCCTGGGCAAAAACAGATTGGCTCGAACGTTCCGCTATCAGTATCGACCGTGCCAAACTCGCCAGTTCCGGAGTTTAATACCCACAACTTCTCGTTGTGCCAGCGTGGTGAATGTGGCATTGAAAGGCCAGTCACGACGGCCTCGCCGGATGCAATGTCGATTACAGCGCCACCATCACGACGTCTGTCTCGCCAGCCGTCGGCCACGTCTGATTGTGAGACGACGGTAACAAATGCGGGACGTCCATCGCGCATCGCCAACCCATTCAGATGACAACGGTCTTCGGGCACCAGGCGACTGAGAAAAGGAGGTTGCCAGAGCGGTTGAAAGTTTGCGTTGTCGCTGATTGTGGCCAGACAGCCAAACATCGTGTTGACAAACAGCAAGCGACCGTCCGCATCAATCGCAACATCATGGACATCAACATGCCCAGTCGTATAACCGACTCGTGGAATGTACGCAAAGTCGTACCCTCGTCCGGCCCACTGCGGCAATCCCTGAGTCGGATCAGAAGGATCGGGCTCAGGTGAATCGGGAGCTCTATACGGCACTATGCTCGCTGGTGCACGCTGCAGCTTCCAAATCTGAAACCGCGTACTGAGCCAGATCGTCGCGGCATCAGGCGAAGCCCACATACCCATGCAATGACCAAACGTCCGTTCGAATACCGCGATAGAACTGTCCGGTTTTCGCCCAACGAGAAACAACTTGCCCGTCTGATACGTCGTAAAGCCGAGGCTGCACCGCTGTTCCTGGAGCCAGTCCATGAAAAACCGGGAACCAGCTAAATTCACCCACGGCTGCGACGCTGGTGCCGGAGCCGAAAGTGAAGAACCCTGGGTCTCTGATTCACTCATTCTGAGGTTCCTCTAACAACGCTGTTCCGACGCGAAGATCGCTGAGACACGAGGTGCAGTATGATCTGACGGCGACTGCCGCCGATCGGCATCCTCAAAAGGCAAAAACCGAGTCTGTCAGATTCACGGAGTAGAGTCCAACGGGTTCACAGAACGAATCGGCTGCTGGACTCATTCAGCAGCCACGTTCTGACAACCGACCGACCTCGCGACAACCTGCAGCCTTCCTCCATCGCCTGAGCGTTCCCGCATTGATCGAACCCCTTGTTCGAAGTCTTCATGATCTTCGATTCGGGGTCCGTAAAATTGCGTTGGGCCTTCGGATCGGGGACCGCCTCGTCAGGGTTGGTGCGATGCTTACGGCCTTCCGCCTCCATCCTGTCGACATGGTCCTGAGCCTTCTGGCGAGCCGCCTCTTCCAGCGCTTCCTTCGCCTGGAGAATCTTCGCCAGTCGGCTTTCGCGACGTTTCAGTTCGTCCGGAATCTCGTCGTCCGCCAGATCGCCGAACTGATCGTCATCAGCCGTATCCGCATCATCGGCCCGAGCCAGCAGAGCGTCGATTTCCTGCTGCAAGCGCTCCGCTTCGGGCCCCATGCGATCGTAGCTCATCGCTTTATTCCGCGACGCATTCGCCTTGATCTTCGTGCCGTCCAGCGAGAGTCGCCCCACCTTCAGCAGCCCGGCTTCACGACACAGCACAAGCACTTCCAGAAACAACGGCTGCAGATGTTTCAAATGCCGAGCTCGAAATTCGGCGATGCGACGGAAGCCAGGAATGTCCTCGCCCACGATGACTCGAAAGGCGGCGTCGATGACGCATCGCTG
>JBLFXD010000852.1:0-3320 GCA_047611045.1 Planctomycetaceae bacterium
ACGATGATCTTCAGAGCGATCCCCAATGCTGTCCCGACGAGTCCCAGCAATGGCAGACCGGTCGTAAACTCCAGCGCCAGCGGTGCCCTCTCCCGGACAGTATCAAGCACGGGACCGATACCCCCTCCGCGGTACAACATTACGACCGGCAAGGTCACCGCCCCGCACAACAGCATGACGCCCTGGACGCCATCCGTCGCAACAACCGCACGGAATCCGCCCAGCAGCGTGTATCCCGTCACGACGACAAACAACAGCCCCATAACTGCCCGCGAGTCAATTCGCAGCAACCCTTCGAGCGTTCTGGCGGCACCGTCGTACACGGCCGTCATATAGACCAACGAGGCAATGACCACGACCACTCCGGACACTCGCTGCAGCATCCGACTCTGATAGCGTGCTCCAAGAAACTCAGGGATCGTCAGAAGCTGAAACCGATCGGCGAAGTCAAGAAATCGAGGTGCGATCACAAACCACGAAACGAGCACGGCAGCCGTAAAAAGAACCGTACACACGATCCACCATGCCGGCCCGAGAGACCAGCTGCGTCCGGCAAGCCCGACGAACGTCACTGAACTGACAAACGTTGCAAAGAACGACAGTGCGATCCCGATACCACCGAGAGACCGGCCTCCAACAAGGTAGTCACTCAGCGACTCAGTCTTTCTCGCCCCGTGCCATGCATGGACAAGCATCAACAGAAGAAAGAGACCGAGAAAACTCAGCTCAATAGACATTTTATGATTGCCAAACGTTCGTAAATTCTGGCCCGACAGTGTTCTCTCGCGAGCCGGTACAAGCACAACCAGACGAGAGACACACGTCAGGCTCAAATCAGAGTTCTGAAGCTGAATCAGTCATTCAGGCTGCGGTGGATCAGTGTGCCTATCGTTGGTGAAGAATGTCCTGTAGTGGTCCGTGCCGTCTTGCAGAGACCACGTTGTCAGTCGTTTTTTGCGTGCCGCATCAATTGCCGGTGCGGGCAGAAAACTCGTTTCAAGTTCGACGACTTGACGTGGCTCAAGGTCCTTGAGCAGTTTGAGGCCTTGAGTGAAGGTCATGCTGTCAGAATCAGCCGTTCGGTCGTCGTGCCGGTGCGCGACGCAACTATATCGAATCACGCAGGAGCTGTCCCATAGTACGAGTCCCGGAGAGGCTCATCCTCACTGGCCAGCGAAGCCTGCCCGACCCTGTGGCGCAGGTCGTTCACCATGATTCGAACATCCAGACCACCAGTAACGGCCGCCTGTTTCAGGCTCGCGATCCTGGCGACGCTACGGCGAAGGATTAGGTTCTTGAGCTTCTTGAACGGTGGGGCCATGGCAACCAGCACGTCTTCGAGTTCCGGATAGGCATCAATAAGCTGCGACACCTTCGTCGATGACAGAATCTCAAGCTGGGGTGTGTTCACATTGCATCGTGTTTTGACTTGTGCCGTGCCAGTGCTCGGATTGAATACTCGAACGACAGTAACGAATCCAACGTGACCGGCAAGTTACGGAAGCGTATCCAGTGCGCCGTCGAAAACGATTGAGCCTGGGGAGCCTCCGCCGCTGAAGCCGGTCGTCACCAGTTTGAAGTTGACGACGTCGACTGCCGAACGCCGATTCGCAAACCAATTACACGTGGACCAAGACGTCGCTGAAGCGTTCGACGTTGCTAAATCAACGTCGGCTTTTCACTCGTCAACGCCTGACAATGTGATGCAGGCTGCCACCTGCAGCGAGATTGCCGGTGCAGTCAGAATGACACATCGGCGATTTCGATTATGTATCCGGTAATCGCGTCCGACGCAGTTGGCTGCAGTTTCGCCAAGGAATCTCAGTTGGTTTCACGGTAAGAATTTATCGGCGAGTTCGTCGTCACGAATGTTGTGATTGGCGATCACGACGGTGGAAGAGCTTCCGCCTGAAGTTTCGGAGAAGTGAAATACACATCTTCCTTCAACCTCGCAGAATTCACATATTTAGCATCCCCACATATTTAGCATCCAATAGTGATAGAGAGTCGGTCCTGCTTCCTGCGACGAAGACGAGCGTGGCCATACAAAATCTCCCCTGCCCCAGCTCTCGTGCTCGTCAGCTCACTCCCCGAGAGTGAACTCGGGCAGCTGCACGATGGCACCGCCCTTGGTGGCGGACTCGTGAGCGCAGATTCCGACGCACGTCCAGTTGGCACTGGTCACCGCGTTTGGAGACGGGTCTCGATCTTCCAGCAGCGCGTTCACAAATTCGTTAACCAGATGCGGGTGTGAACCGCCGTGCCCGCCGCCCTGAATGAACGACAAGTGCTCGGTGTCGTGAATCTCCGCCGGCAAGGTGAATTTCTGGAGCGGCTCGGGCAGCAGATGAGCGTAATCGGGAACGTCAATCTTCTCTGGAATTTCCGGCTCAGGCTTCTTGGCTGTATGGATGACATGCGGCTCGTTCTCGACCAGCGTCCATTCGAAACTCTTCTTTGTGCCGTAAACGTCGAAGCTTTCACGGTACTGCCTCGCGACGTCGTACAGGCAGCGCCAGATGTGCGCGGTCAGGTCCGAGTCTTTGATTTTGATATGTGCTGATTCAATCGCGAACGAATTACCTGACTTCTTCGCAATGTCGTCCCGCACTTTTCCGGAACCGAAGCAACTGACGTATTCGGCAAGCCCATTCACAAGACCAAGGCACGGGCTGACGACGTGCGTCGCGTACTGCATCGGGATCATCTTTTCCCAGTAGTCCGGCCAGCCGTCCATATCCTGAGGATGAGAGGCGGCCAGATGCTGAATGTCGCCGAGTTCGCCCCTCTCGTACATCTCTTTGATAAAGAGATACTCGCGGCTGTAAACGACCGTCTCGGCCATCATGTATTTCAAGCCGGTCTCTTTGACCTTCTCAACGATCTGCCGACACTCGTCGATCGTCGTCGCCATCGGCACGGTACACATGACGTGCTTGCCAGCGTCCAGAGCCTGCAGCGACATCCACGCATGATCGGGAATCGGACTGTTGATATGAACGAAGTCAAGATCCGGATCCGCCAGCACGTCGTCGTAGTTCGAGTATCGTTTCTCGATGCCGAACTGATCACCGGACTTTTTGAGTTCGACTTCGTTTCGTCGGCAGATCGCTGTGATATTTGCATTCGGATGTGCCGCGTAAATCGGAAGAAACTCAGCGCCAAAACCCAGACCGATCATTGCGCCATTAACTGTGCCGCTCACTGCATTCCCCTTTTTGGATTGCTCGTTTCATAAAAGGATTCTGGACGCGTTTCGAACTGCGTAGTCTCCTGCAACGGCGGCATCTTCGCCAGCAAAGTGCAGCACGATTTCCGAC
>JBLFXD010000853.1:0-3304 GCA_047611045.1 Planctomycetaceae bacterium
GTGGCCAAGAACAAGCGAAATCAAAAGTCGAAGAATAATGACATCCCGAATAACTCGATCGTCTCCCGGCGAACAGCCTTGCAGACGGGGGCCGGTGCACTCGCAGCCAGCGTCTACGCGGCGATGGGATCATCTGCTCAAGCCAAGAAAGGCGGCAATGGTAAGGGTAAAGGCAAAGGTAACGGCAACGGCGGAGGAGACGGCGGAGGAGGAACTCCCTTCAACTACACGCCCTTCACGCAGCCGATGCCGGTGCCGCCTGTCAAACAGCCACTCGCTTTGGGCACGCCGCCTTTTAATGTCGGCAACGTGTTCCACGGTGTCGCTCCGGAATACTTCGATCGACGCACTGCCGAAGAAATCAACGGCGCACGGCAACCGTACTTCGAAGACTCGCGATTTCCGACCGCGTTCTACGAAATGCGAATGCAGCACGCTCTCGCCGAGATCATCCCAGGTGTGCAGACACCGATTTATGGATACGACGGTCTGTTCCCCGGTCCAACGTTCAAAGCTCGTGTCGGCCAGCCAGTCCTCGTGCGCCATTGGAACGATCTACAGGACGTCGAAACTTCGGTGCATCTGCACGGTGGTCACAATCCGTCACACGGTGATGGCTACCCGAACTTCTACGTGCTTCCGGGGAAGGCTCGTGACTACTACTACACAAACACGCTGCCGTTTGAAAACGGAGTGCCCGACTTCAACGAAGCTCCGTCGACAATGTGGTACCACGACCACGGGATGGACATCACCGATCACAACGTCTGGATGGGGCTTGCCGGCTTCTTCCTGGCATTCGACGATCTGGAAGTCGATCTGATCAACAGCAATGTGCTGCCTGGGGACCCGTACGATATTCCAGTCGTGCTGATGGACCGGCGTTTCAATTCTGATGGCACCCTGTTCTTCGACCCGCTGGACCACAACGGAACGCTTGGTGACGTGATGGTCATCAACGGAAAGGCGCAGCCGTTCTTCAAGGTAGAACGTCGCAAGTACCGATTCCGCTTCCTGAACGGCTCGAACGCCCGCATCTGGGAACTGCGAATGAGTAACGGTCAGCCCATCATTGGACTGGGCAAGGACACCTGGCTCTACCCGAATGCTATCGAGCGTCCGTCACTTCTGCTCGGCATCGCAAACCGTGCTGACGTCGTGATCGACTTCACGGACGCTCCTGACGAAGTCTTCCTGGAGAACATTCTCCCGCAGGAAGACGGACGAGGTCCAAACGGAACACTTTCTGACCGGAAAACAGAGATTCCTGGCGTTCCAATCGTCAAGTTCATTGTGGAAGGTCCGCCACAGGTGAATAGTGCCACTGTCGACGTGGGAACGCCGCTGCGTCCTCACACGCCGATCCACGAAGAGGAAGTCGTCGCGACGCGAATCTTCGAATTCGAACGTCGCAAAGGGGCGTGGCAGATCAATCATCAGTTCTTCGATGAGCATCGTGCTGATGCAACGCCAACTCTCGGAACCGCTGAACGCTGGATTCTCCGAAATGAAGGCGGTGGATGGTGGCATCCGATTCACATCCACCTCGAATCGCACCAACAGATTCGGCAGGAAGGGGCTATCCCGCCACTCGAAGACCGGTTTAAGAGCGACACGGCTCTGCTTGGTGCAGGCACAGAAGTCGAACTGCTCATGAAGTTCCGGACATTCAAAGGCCCGTTCGTGTTCCACTGTCACAATCTGGCACACGAAGACATGCGAATGATGTTTGTGTTCGATCCGCGGGTTCAACCCACGCAGTCTCCGCAGCCGATTCAGCAAAGCTTTCCATGATCGGTAGCTTCACGCGTCTCAGTCGTCGTCGCCGTGTTGTGTGGCGGCGACCGAGACGCTTCGATGCACGTTCCGAAAGAATGCTCGGATTCAACGGCTGAGTCGAACTCAAGTATCTGGGGCTCGCAGCGCGATATCTGCGCCCGTCTTCCAGACCTCTTCCAACAACCTCGCAACAGACTCAGGCCGCCGTCGTCCTTGAGTTTCAGCGATCGCCCAAACAGGCCCGTCAGATGAATCACCGATCAGCGATACTTGCCGTCGTCATGGCTCTTGGTGCCGTTGGATACTTCGCAGGATACTGCTCACCGCTTACGAAAGATCTGGAAGCAGCACGCGAAAATCGCTGGATGAATGATGTCGCCAGAGATGCGATGCAACAGTCAGAAATCGGTTCCGGCAGCGACAGTTTGAAAGCCGCCGAGACCGACGAGAATGTCCAGCGTCGCGTTTCAACTCTCGAAACCTACCGGATCCCAACCGCCACCGGAAAAAGAGTCTCCGCACGATTCCCTAATACAGATTTGATCGACCAGCACGGTCGTAAGTTGAAGTTCTACGATGACCTGGTCAAAGACACTTCGGTCTGCATCGTCTTCTTCTACACACGCTGCACAGGTTCGTGTCCTGGTACGACAACGGCACTGAAGCAGATCCGTCGAACGATCGCTCAGGAATTTCCGAACGACGAATTCCGTTTCATTTCACTTACCCTCGAACCGGACGTCGATACGCCCGAGGAGTTGCAGGAGTATATGGATCGCTACCGGATCAGCGAAGACCCTTCACTGCCTGAATGGGTCTATGCGACCGGCGACTTTGAAGAAGTCGACCACCTCCGGCGAGAACTCGGAGTTTATGATCTGGACCCGATTATCGATGCAGACAAGACCGAGCACGCGGCGATCGTCACGTTCGGCAACGACCGCACCGACCGCTGGGCTGCGTTGCCCGTTGGGATGGGTGTCGGCAAAGTTTCGGAAACGATCGTGCGAATTACGGGGAACACTCCGAGGCAACGATATGCCAACACCCTGCTCGTGAGACACGTCACGCCGGAGCAGGCAAGCACCGCCGCGGCAGCAGATTCATGCTGCAGCGAAAAAAGCAAAGCGTGCTGCAGCAAGACAGCCAATTAAATTCAGTTAAGCAGATGGGGTGCCGTTTCACGATATCGATTTTCTGTGAAGAGAGTTGGCAACAACAGGCTAAGAGCCGCCCAGCTATGCATGTACGGACGCCGCGTTCAGTAACAAACTGCGTCTTTCAACTCTAAACCGAAACGACAGCCACTTCGATGTCTACTGGCCCATGCAATCATCTGACCTCAACTCTTCGACGGCGATACCCGTTCGTCAGTGGACTCGTTCTGCTGTGTCTGGTGGGCCAAGTGCTACTGCCGGCGATGGACTGCTCGTTTGAGATGCAATCCACGTCGGATGCTTCGGACACAGGCTGTTGCGTTTCCGATTTGACCGGTGGTGCAAATTCGAAGTGCTGCTGCAGCGTG
>JBLFXD010000854.1:0-3295 GCA_047611045.1 Planctomycetaceae bacterium
GATTGGAACTTACACTTCATTGCGGGGCGGCGACGAGTATCCGTCGCTGGTTCGCAAATTCGAGAACAAGCCACTGCGAGTCTACCTGCAAGACGGGTCAAACGATCTCGACATCTACGCCGGCAGCTGGTGGGTCGCCAACCAGGCGATGCTGTCTTCTCTGAAATTCTCCGGCTACGACGTTGCTCACAACTGGGGCGAAGGCGGGCATAGCGGAAAGCATTCAACCGCCATCATGCCAGACGCGCTGCGGTGGCTCTGGCGAGGATACCCCGAACCGATCAAGCCGGGAGTTCCGCCAACGCGACGCACCGAACTGGTCATTCCCGGTGAAGACTGGGAGCTGGTGAGTTCCGGCCATCAATACACCGACAGCCCGGCCGTGAACGCTGCCGGTGAAGTGTTCTTTGCCGATCGCGAAGCCGGAACGGTCCACACCGTGAAGCTCGACGGAAGCGTCGCTGTCTTCGCGAAGGCGGGCGAGGGAATCGGCGGACTGATGTTCTGCCCGGAGGGAAAGCTCTACGGATGCCATCGCGGCGAACGTGCGGTCGTCCGATTCAACTCGGCTGCCGAAATGGAAACGGTCGTCTCCGACACGATGTGCAACGACCTCGTCATGCTGCACGACGGCTCGGGATACTTTACCAATCCGGAACTCCAGGAAGTCCGTCGTTTTACTCCCGACGGCGAGTCGACCGTTGTCGCGAAGGGGATCAGCTTTCCGAACGGTGTTATCATTTCGCCCGACCAGACGCAGCTTTTCGTTTCGGACACGCGCGGTCGATTCACTTTCGCATTCATGATCGCAGCCGACGGCTCTCTTAAGCACGGTCAGCAGTATGGGCATGTGCACGTTCCTGACAGCAGCAGCTTTAGCGGAGCAGATGGATGGACGGTCGACACACTCGGTCGACGCTACCTGACAACAAAACTCGGCCTGCAAGTATTCGACCCGTTCGGCCGCTGTCACCTCATTCTGTCTTTCCCGCCAGAATCAACATGGATGTCCAACGTCTGCTTCGGCGACCCGCAACTCGACACGCTCTACCTGACGTGCGAAGACAAAGTCTTCCGAAGAAAGATCAAAGCCACCGGCGTCGTCTCGTGGAAAGCTCCACCCATTCCACCGAAACCGGGGCGGTGACAGCCTGTTCGTGATACCTCGCGTCAGAATCGAGGATTCCCAGACATGATCGTCGTCAAGAATTCGGCGAAATAGTTCAGATTCGAGGATTCGAATCACGAACCACACCGGCGTTATGACGATCAGGAAGCTGTGGTTGACGTAGTCGGAGAATTCTCGACAATCCGCCCCGAACAAACCACGCGACCTTCGGAGAGGTGGCAGAGTGGCCGAATGCACCGGTCTTGAAAACCGACGTACCGCAAGGTACCGGGGGTTCGAATCCCCCCCTCTCCGCCTTCTCATACATCGCCCTCGTAAGTCCTTGAAAACAAGTGACTTGCGGGGGCGATTCTGATTGGCACAGTCGACTGTGCCATTCGTGTGCCAATCAACGAGGTAACGAAGCCGGGCAAGGCATCGCACCAGTTGTTGATTCAGCGAGCGGAGTTGAGGGATCACGGCAGTCATCGTAGTACTTGCCTCGAATCCTCCGGTACAAAAATTGCCAGCGACACAACGTCGCGCGGCGACTACACGAAATCGAGCCGACACATTTCCTGTTGAGCCTGCTCGTTATGTACGTGGTAATAGTGTTTGACCATCGCGCTGTTTCGGTGCCCGAGCCACGTCATCAGCAACTGCTCAGGAACTCCTCTGTTCGCACAGACTGAGCAGAAATAGTGTCTGAAGCTGTGAAGCCTGCCGTCTTTGAAGCCGATTTCGTCTTCGCCGGACGGGAACCTCTCTTCAAGCGGCGTGAGCACTTCTCGAATCAGGATTTGTCGAAGCCTGTCCGGTTTCAGCCTTCCGCCGAGTGGCCCATGAAAGATCAATCCGTCCGACGCCCGCGACGTCTGGTCAAGCACTTTTTCCAGCGCTGAATGAATCGGAAATGAACGACTTCGTCCAGACTTAGTTTCCCGCCGCTCGCGTTTCTGCTTGCGGGCACTGCGACTCTCGTCGGTCAACAGAATTTGATTTGCCGCGGTGTCAACATCGCTCCAACGTAAACCTGCCAGTTCCGAGATTCTGAGTCCGGTACAGGCGAGAGTGACGATGATTCCATCGAGCCAGGCCAGCGACTCATTCGCTTGGCAGCGTTCCCGCATCGCCTGCACTTGTTCCGGAGTCCAGCAGTATGTGTCGGAGCCAATCGCTTTCTTGAGTGGAAGAACAATGACACGATCTGATGGCAGGATTCCTTCGGTGACGAACCATTTTACCGCCTGCTTCAGCGTTGTAAGTTCAATGTACTCAGTTCTGTATGCGTAGTCGTTGTCATCGAGCCATGCTGCGTAGCTTTCAAGCATCTGGCGATCAACGTGATTCCAAAGTTGCACTCCCTGCGAGTTTGCGAATGCGATGAACTTATCGAAAATTGCTCGATAGCGTTTCGCAGTTGTTGGTTTGGCTCCACCGGCAATGAGTGGTCGGGAAACGTGGGCACGATAAAGGTGCCAGCCTTCGACTAATTCGAGCGACTTGGCATTCGAAGTGTCGGACAACTCCTCTTTTCTGATGCGGCCATGTCTGACAGCCATGACTTCATCAAGTTCTCTCAGACTAACCAGTGCTTCCGCTCGACTTCGAGCTCCGAGCGACTGCCGACCAAGAGACGGCTGATTGGATCGCCCGTCTGCAAAGTACACTCCATTTCGTCTTCCGAGATTCCATACGAAGAATGGGCAGACGATTCGTTCCTTGTTTCTTGGTTTAGGCATGTAATGTTTCCGATGTTAATTGATTGTGCTTCAACGGCCGTCACGCCAGCGCGGACGTGGTCCGGAGAGTGGTTTGGATTGAGGAATGCTCGATGGGGACGCTGACGTGACAGACGCAGCGTTTGCCTGAAGCAGGCCGCCCAGAGACTCTGCATCGAAGAGGAGCCGCGTCCGATGACCACCCGGCTGAACAGCCTTGATCGATCCGTCGCGTACGCGGCGGCGAACCGTACTGGCGGACAAGCCCGTTAGCCGGACGACCTCTTGAAGCGATACGAGTCTTGCGATTGCGTCTTCTGCCATCTTTCCGTTTCCTCTGAGTCAGCGGTGACTTCAGGGGAAAAGATCTAGCAGACGCCTAAAGCAAAACTGGTATGCCGCTCGCGAGCGGCATCCCTGTTTTTATATTCATCTAACTCAATTGCAGCTTTAGTTAAGCCAGCTG
>JBLFXD010000855.1:0-3289 GCA_047611045.1 Planctomycetaceae bacterium
GCTTAACCATCGTGCGAAACGCATCAGAGACAGGACTGCCGGCTGGGAGGCCGGTAACCAGGACCATTCATTCGCAACCTCACCCAAAGCAGTCGGCCGTTGGCAACAATCAGTGTCGGGCAAAAATGTGAGGCAGAGCGCAACAGGATCGGAATTCAGCCATCGAAACGTCACTTTCAACGGCGACGCGCGGAATGTCATAGCGATCAACATCCGCCCCCGACGAGTGTCCGCCGTAATAGCTGAACGCCCAATCGAAGCCGTTACTGCTCAATGCTGCTCGCGTCTCATCGTTAAACGACTCCCGCTTGCCGACCGGGTAGCTCAGCGAAGTGATCGGTCGATCCAACTGCCGCTCAAGCCCCAGGCGAGATTCGCAAATCTCCATCCCCTGCTCTTCCGCTGTCAGGTTCGCCAGAATCGGATGCGACACGGTGTGAGCTCCGAAGTCCATCCCGGCGTCACTCATTTCGCGGATCATGTCCCAGGACATCCATTGTCCGGCAGCCGCTTCGGCAGGTGCACGCCCCGAGCCCGTCGCCTCGGCGATGCCGTTGAGAAACTGCTCCGTCCGACTTCCTTCCATCCGATAGTAGATTCGCAGCAACCGGTTGATGACAGCTCGTCGGTCAGACTGATCAAGAACCAGCGGTTCGTCTAACCAGTTCTCGGGCAGCGCAATCGTGTCGCGTTTGCTTGACCGAACCATCCACGTGATCTCGTCCCACCAAGCCAGTCGAGGTTGATCGATGAAGCCAGTGGCGACGAAGAAAACTCCCTTCGCATCGTTCGCTTTCAAAACGGGAAAGGCCGACTCGTAGTTATCGACGTAGCCATCGTCGAATGTGATCATCGCAAATCGCGACGACTTCCAGGGCTGACCGTGTCCCGATTTCAGGTCATGAAGAGCCGTCGGCAAGTCCGAAAGACCGATCACGTCGAAGCCGGCCTTCAGCAGTTTGACCTGCTGGTCGAAATCTTCCTGAGTCGCGCTCCACAGAGCTTCGTCTAACTTTGTGTCGGTCGGTGTGCCGATTCGGTGATAGTTGAGAACGAGCAACCCTTTCCAGACAGGCAGCGACTCGAGTGCCTTGATCCCGCCGGTCGCAGAAAGCGTCCGACGCAGCAACTCGCGTTTGTTGATTCTGCCTGCCATGAGCGACTTCCGATCGATGTGAAGTTTCCGAAACAAGTTGCCTGAAACCTAGTTCGGCGTGCCGAACAGTCAAACCACTACTCCGCACTCACCCGGTCATTCCTCCGGTCGGACTACTGACCAACGGCAGAATTCCGCTAAACTCGATGCATCCGTTCCTGTCGCTGCGACCGGACCGCCAGTCTGCCAACCTCGGAAAGCTCTGCCATGACAGAACCGTCGAACGTAACGCGTCGAGATTTCGGAAAGGCCGGCGTTCAGTCGCTGCTGACACTCTCGCTGCTTGAAACTATTTTCGCCAGCGATGCCTGGTCAGCAGACGTCAGCCCAATTACGGCGAAATGGCTGGCCGGTCTGAACGAACTTGCTGGCGACGTCAAAGAACAGCGAATCAGTCAGGTTGCCTGGCAGAAGAAAGTGGAAGAGCTTTACGGCCAGATCGAAGTCGACGAGCTCATGAAGTTTGTTGACTTCAAGGCCCTGACAAAGGATCTGAAATTCGTCGATCACGGTGCCCGGAGCCTGCGGCCAAAGTTTCCTGAAGTCGAGGGGCTGCCAAAGAAACTGGTGTTCGGCACACAGATCTTTGCGATCAAGAAAGGTCAGTCGGTCATCCCGCATGGCCACAACAATATGGCGACGGCTTTTCTGGTCCTCAAAGGCGAGCTGCACGGTCGGCATTACGATCGGATCGAAGACGAAGCCAAACACCTGATCATCCGCCCGACCATCGACGCACCATTCAAGCCCGGCGGAACGTCAACCGTCTCAGACTACAAAGACAACATCCACTGGTTCAAAGCGACCAGCGAGTCGGCGTTCATCTTCAACATTCACGTGCTGGGTTGCCGACCAGGAAGTGCCCTGCCCACCGGGCGAGTTTATGTCGACCCGAACGGCGAGACGTTGGAAGGTGGACTCGTCCGCGCTCGACGATTGAAATACACCGAAGCTCACAAACTGTTTGGATAAGGCTGCTGCGAATTAACCATGGACGAACGACTCGCCAGCCGCGACATCGTGCTGATCGGAGCCGGCCATACCAACATGCACATCGTGCGCATGTGGAAGATGGCCCCGATTCCAGATACTCGCCTGACTTTGATTAGCCCGTTCAGCCGCGCCACGTACAGCGGCATGCTGCCGGGCACTCTCGCAGGACTCTACGAACCTGACGAGATGGCCATCGACCTGTATCGATTCGCGGCTCCGATTGGAGTTCGCGTGATCGTCGAGGAAGTCGTCGGCCTCGACCCCGACCGCCGACGCGTGAACTTCGCCAATCGCCCACCGATCCGATTCGATGTGGCATCGGTCGGGATCGGGTCCGTGCCAGCCGAAGCCGACAGGTGGACGAACCGTGCAACATTTCTGCCCATCAAACCAATGGCCACGTTCCGAGATCGCCTCAAGACTCGTCTCGACGATCTGCGAAAGTCTGAGCCGAAGAAAGGTATCGAGGAGCCGCTCCAGGTCGTCGTCATTGGCGGTGGTGCTGCGGGCGTTGAAGTGACTCTTTGTCTTGAGGCACGACTGCGAAGTCAGGGTCTGGCGGCGCGAGTGAGCCTCGTCGACTCTGGTGACACCGTCCTGCGCGGTTACCTGCCAGGCACGATCAAAAAGGTTACTAACCACCTCGAAAAACGTCAGATCACCATTAAGTCCAACGTCCGGGTTGAAGCCGTTACTGATGATTGTCTCAAACTTTCCGACAACACGTCCGTTGATGCCGACATCGTTATCTGGGCAACCGGCGCGACGCCGCCAGCACTCATCAAAAACATTCCCCTCACCAAAGGCGATGATGGATTCCTCGCAGTTCGAGACACTCTTCAAACAGTCGACGACAAGCCAGTCTTTGCAGTTGGAGATTCGGCCACGCTAGTCGATTCACCTGTTCGAAAGTCAGGCGTTTACGCAGTTCGCGAAGGTCCGTTTCTATGGGAGAACCTGCAACGTTTTCTGAGCGGCCAATCGCTGAAGCCATACGTCCCGCAACCCGGATTTCTGTCGCTGCTCGCCGACGGTGAAGGCAGTTCGTTTCTCGATTACAAAGGCATCTCGGCTCACAGTCGTTGGGCGTGGCAACTGAAAGACCACATCGACCGTAAGTTCATGCGGATGTACCAGAAG
>JBLFXD010000856.1:0-3285 GCA_047611045.1 Planctomycetaceae bacterium
GCAAAGCGACGCGGCGGCCAGCGATTCGCATTCGCTGTTGCCGGACGCGCAGCCGAAGGCGAAGAACGTAATTCTGCTCTTCATGCGCGGCGGCGTCAGTCATATGGAGAGTTTCGATCCGAAGCCTGAGCTGACAAAGCACGCCGGAAAGTCGATCAACGATTCGCCTTTCAAGAGTGTCCAGGATCCGGAGAAGTTGAAGAAGGTGCGCGTCGTCGTGGTGAACGATGCCAACGGCCAGCAACGCAACAAGCTTTATCCGCTTCAGGTTGGGTTTAAGAAGTACGGGCAGAGCGGCATCGAGATCAGCGACTGGTTTCCTCACATCGGCAGCTGCGCCGACGAGATCTCGTTTATCCGGTCGATGTGGACGACGGACGACAACCACGGCGCTCAGGTTCAGTTTATTTCCGGTCGGCACATGCTCGATGAACGCGTGCCGACGCTGGGGGCGTGGGTCACCTGGGGGCTGGGGACGCTGAATCAGAATCTTCCGCAGTTTATCTCGATGGGTCCTCGATACTTCGACACGCGCGACGGCCATTATCTCGGTCCGGCTTACGATGCGATTCCGATGAAAGTCGATCCGGAAAACCCGTTGCCGTACGCACGCCCCGAGGTTGAGTTCTCAAGTCCCGAGCAGAAGCTGACGTTCGATTTGATCAATCGACTCAACCGGATCAGCGCCGAGCAGTACCCGTCCGACAATTCACTCCGAGCCCGCATGCAGTCGTACGAGCTGGCTTTCCGAATGCAGACGGCTGTGCCGGACGTGATTCGCTTTGACGGCGAGACGCAGGAAACTCAGAACCTGTACGGGCTCGATGACCCCAAAACGAAACCGTTTGGGATGCAGTTACTGGCCGCTCGACGGTTTGCAGAGCGGGGCGTCCGGTTCATTCAGATCATGCACGGTTCCGGCGCAGCGGGAGCGTGGGATTCGCATTCGAATCTCCAGGCCAGCCACGCGAATCTGTCCGGTCAGGTGGACCGTCCGATCGCCGGTCTGCTGAAGGATCTGAAGCGGCGAGGGCTGCTGGAAGAAACGATCGTCGTCTTTGCCACAGAGTTTGGACGGACGCCGGGTTCACAGGGAGCGAACGGCCGCGACCATCATCCGTATGGCTTTTCGGTGTGGATGGCCGGCGGCGGTTTGAAAGGCGGGATCGCTCACGGGGCGACGGACGAAATCGGCTTCCATGCCGAAGAGAATCCGCACTACGTCACCGACATCCACGCGACCATCCTGCACCAGCTGGGGCTCGATCGAAAACGGCTGGAAGTGCCGTCGCACAAGCGGCTGGAGCAGGACTTCGGACACGTGATTCACGACATCATCGCGTGACGCGGCTTTCAATTTCTTCGTAGGGTGGGCACTCCCCACCACGTCGAATTGTTGCCGCTCTGAATGTGCTGGTGGGCAGTGCCCACCCTACTTCTTCAGCTCAAGCAGCTTGACGTTCTTGTACCAGACCTTGTTGCCATGATCCTGGAATCCGAGGAAGCCTTTGTGGGCGAAGTCTTTGACCGCTCGTGGCTCCTTCTTCAGTTTGTACTTGTGCTTCTGGCCGTCGGGACAAACTCCCGGTTCCGTGAACTGGTTGGCGTTGATTTCGCTGACTTTTGAACCGTTCAGTGTCACGCTGATGTTTGGGCCCTGGCAGCGGATTTCGAAGCTGTTCCACTCGCCTGTTTGTTTACCGGCATTCTTCGACGTTGTGACAAGATCATAGATCGCGCCCATTTCATGCTTCCCGGTTTTGTCGCCGGCCATGACCTGGATCTCGAAGCCGGTGTGAACGGGATTCTTTGGATCTTCGACTCGGAGGAAGATTCCCGAGTTGCACCGTTCGTCTTTCCACATGACGTCGCACTTCAGAACGAAGTCGCCGAACTGTTTTTCGTGAATGACGATGTAGCCGCCCGACTTGTAAGGAACGATTGAGCCCTCTTCGACTTTCGTCTGAATGGGCGTTCCTTTGTTCGTTTTCCAGCCGGTGAGATCCTTACCGTTAAACAGAAGCTGCCAACCGGCTTTCTTCTCGGCAGAGGTCAGCGCGTTGTCGGCGGCGGAGGCGGAAGATGCAGATACGGTAAGAGCAAGCAGCAGTGCGGACGCGATGTGGCAGCGCATGGAGTGGTTCCTGAAAGGAGGGTTTCGTGAGGTGGCTCTAGGATTGTGCGTTATTTGTGTCAGTAGTTGATTGCATGTTCAATCAGAGCCGGAGACATTCTCGGACTCAAGTTTCGCAGTTCATCATTCATCCTGCGAGTCTCCGGTCGTGAACAGTCAAATCGAAGAACGAGAGAACCTCATGATTCAAAACTTCAGTCAGCAGCGTGGCAGAGTCCGACAGATGGTCGTCGCCTTTCTGGTGTTGCTTGGTCAGGTCGCCAGTTCTGTTACCGGAGCGGCCGAATCTCCGAATACGAAGACAGAGGCGCGACGGACCATCGAGTGGGTACGGCAGGAAGGCGGATCGAAGCACGACAAGATTCGCGGCATCACTGTCGACGCTGCCGGGAACTGCTACGTCACCGGCGAATTCACCGACGAAGCTGTGTTTGAAGGTCGAACCTTGCAGAGTCGAGGAAGTATGGACTTTGTCCTCGCCAAGTACTCGCCCGACGGAAAGCTGCTCTGGCTTCAGACGGCCGGCGGAACGGAGATCGACCGCGGCTACAGCGTTGCGGTCGACGCTGCCGGAAACTCATACGTTACCGGACATTTTCAGAGTCCTGAGTTTCGCATCGGCGAGGCGACTTTCACGAACCGTGGTGATTACGACTATTTCGTCGCGAAGTTCGATGCCGACGGAGAATTCCAGTGGGCGCACAGCGGTGGCGGCGAGGGCTATGACTATGGCCACGGAATCGCGGTGATGCCGAGTGGCGATGTCTATGTGGCCGGATCTTTTTCGGGAGTGGTGACGCTGGGCGATGCGAAGTCAGCAAACGCGAAGGGCAAGTCGATCTTCGTGGCCAAATACGACACCGACGGGAGGATGCAATGGAGTCGTCTGGCCGGGAATGATCTTGGGCAAAGCGGACACAACATTGCAGTCGGACCGGACGGCGATTGCTACGTCTCGGGGTACGTGACAGGCGTCGTGCAGTTGGGCGGCGGCGAGTTCGGGACGCCATCCACCGTTAAGGATATCTTCGTTGCTCGCCTGAACGCTCACGGCGACTTCGTGTGGGCAACGACTGCCGGCGGCGAGTCAGACGGATTGAGCACCGGGGTCGCCGTCGACGGAACCGGCAATTGCTACCTGACAGGCATGT
>JBLFXD010000857.1:0-3282 GCA_047611045.1 Planctomycetaceae bacterium
GATCGCGTCCGCCAGACCGGCGGCTTGAGGGGTGTAGTTTCACTGCATGCAGTAGGTGATGCTTATCTTCATTTCGAGTTGCTCCGTTTTGGGAAATTATGATGGCCTGAAAAAATCGTCACCCGAGAACCTGACCGACGACGGTTCAGCACCATGTCGAACGCCAACGTCGAAGTGTCGCGCGAACGTCGGATTCTGTCGAGCCAACGTTGCGATCTGTGCGGTGGCTCCCAAGGTGCGAGTCTTCACCGAGTGCTCTGAATGGACCGTCGGAGGCGGTCTTCGCTGGCGAATTTTTCATGGAGAGTACTAACTCTCGGTGTCTGCTCTGAGCGGCCGGACGGGTTCCTGCAGTTGGTCACGGCAGCGTCATTCTTGCTCGCCGGATCGACGTTACGTCGAGACCCGGCGTTGCCTGCGTATCGAACTACGGCGTCACTCGCTGGACAATCACTGTTACCGTTAGCGAGAGTTTCAACATGAGAACGAATCCTGACTCAGTCACCTTCGAGCTGGAGACCCGAGAATGAAATTGTCCGTCCGCTGTGGGTTCTTGATTTTGTCATCTCTGCTGTTGTCGCACGTTTGCCACCTGGCTCGCGCGGCCGAGCCGGTTCGTGTTGGCATCCTGGGAATCGACAACTACCAGTCGCTGGCGTTCACTCAGGTCTGGCACAAGCCGCCGGAAGACAATCCGGATGCTCGTGGCCTGAAGGTTGTCGCGGCCTGGCGAGGCGGAAGTCCGGACATCGAGGAAACTCAGGTCGACATCGAACGCTGGGAACCTCGGCTGATCGAGAAAGGTGTGTCGATTGAAGAATCCATCGACGCGGTTCTGGCAAAGTGCGACGCCGTGATCATCATGACAATCGACGGTCGGGCTCATCTGAAGGTCGCGGAACAGGCTCTCAAAGCTGGCAAGCCGGCCTACATCGGACGTCCGATGGCCGCGTCTCTGGAAGACGTCATCGCCATCTTTGACATGGCGAAAAAGTACGACACGCCGGTGTTCTCATGCTCGCAGCATCGCTACAGCCCCGGATTCCTCGACATGAAAAATCACCCTGAAGTCGGCGAGGTCATCGGCTGCAACGTCTACGGAGGCTGCCCGACCGTCGACCATCACCCTGACCTCTTCTGGCACGCGGTACACAGCTTCGACACGATGTACACGATCATGGGGCCCGGAGCTGTTTCCGTCACGCGAGCCCGCACCGACGACGCCGAACTGATCACCGGAATCTGGAAGGACGGCCGCATCGGTTCTTACCGAGGCATTCGGCGTGGCAAGCTGAAGTACAGCGCGACCGTGTTCGGTGACAAGGGCGTCGCGCCGGCCGGCATCTACGGTAAACACGCACCTGTTAACGGAGTCGTCCCGAAGTCTCGGTACAAGGGTTACGAGAACGTCGCGACGGAGATTGCGAAGTTCTTCAAGACCGGCGTACTGCCAATCGAACCGTCAGAAACAATCGAACTCTTCGGCTTCATGGAAGCCGCCCACGAAAGCCACCGTCGAGGCGGCGTGCCCGTCCGAATCGAAGAAGTCATCGCCAAAGCCCGAAAGAACGTCGCCGCCCGCCAGTAAGTTGTGACGACGTTGCGAGCTCTTCGTAGGGTGTAACAAGCGGAGCGAATTCAAAATCTGGTGTGCCGGCGCGGGCAACCATTGGAAGTTGTTTCCGCCATGATTGCCGGAAGATCTCCGCGCGGGCACACCGCAATTTCCGATCGGCCCACTGGTCACACCCTACCCACGATGACGAATGCGTTCCTACGATGGCGTCAGCGGCGGTTGCTCCTCGGCGACGGCGTAATCGCTGTCGGAGTTCTGTGAATCAGGCATCGAATTCTCAGAGAGCGTAAAGTGAAAAGGGCGAGTCAAGCAGAGCAGCACAACTTGACCGAAGAGTCATTCACTTCGCTTCTTCGCAGGCTTTAACCGCGAGATCACAAATTCAAAGGCCCGCACACTATCTTCGTAGTTCGTGCTGTGCCCGCCAGTCGGACGGTGAATGCTCAACACATTCTCGTTCTTCTTCTGAATCGACTCGAGCAGCCGCAGCACGCTGTCCGGCGGAACGATCGCGTCAGCACCGCCGGTCGTCGCCGCCACGGGCATCGTGAATCGTCCGGGAAAGAACTCGGCGCTGCGTTTGCGATACTCGTTCGGAATGTCAGTACGCGATCCTCCAAACGAAGCAGCAATCGCCTCAGAAAATCGTTCGTAGTCCACCAGGTTCGCCGTCCCGTTCAGCGAGACCACGCCGTCAACCAGTTCTGGATGCAACGCCGTAAACGTCAACACTCCGGTGCCGCCCATTGAACCTCCTGAAACGACGACGCGGTCGACGGTGAATCGCTTTTTGAGCGACGCGATAATCTGCACCAGATCTGCGTCCGCCTTCGGCCCCATCCACGAGGTCTTCGCACGATAGTCCGGCGAGACAAGCAGCATCCCGTGCCGAGTCGCAGCGTCGCGAGTCCCGCTGCACTCACCTCGCGATTGTTTCACAAACTGCCAGCGATCCGAGCCGTGACCATGCAGCGCAATCAGCAGAGACACCGGTTCTTCGGCATCAAAGTCTGGCGGGTAAACGAGCACGAACTTCTGCTCGGTGCCGTCGATCTTTGCGACGAAAGTCCGATCTTCAACGCGTGGTTCTTTGGAAGCGTCCTCGTCTGCATTCTGCGAAAATGCCGCAGAGTAACTCGTGGCGAGGATGGACAGGCAGATTACGGTCGACACTCTCATCGTGCTTTTCTCACCCGTAGGGATTTCGAAATAGATGTCTCGCCATCTACGATAACGTGATCTCGACGATTCAGAGACTGACGAAGGAGTTCAGCGACGTCGAGCATCACCCTGCAACTCAACCGGAGCTGACACCATGACAGGAAAGAATTTCGCACCAGTTCGAGTTGGCGTGATCGGCCTCGGCCGGTTTGGGAAACTTCACTCGCTGACCCTTGCCGGACTCGCCGAAGCCGAACTGGCAGGCGTCGTCGCTCGCCGGGAAGAAAGCCTCGGAGAGTTAGACGCGTTGCTGGCCGGTGTTCCCGGCTGGACGGACCTTGATCGAGCGATCGCCGAATGCGACGCCGAAGCCTGGATCGTCGCCTGCACGACCGCAGCGCATGTCGACGTGACTCGGAAGCTGCTCGAAGCTGGCAAGACGGTTCTTCTCGAAAAGCCGATCTCAGGAGACCTCAGCGAAGCACGCAGTCTGCAGCCGCTCGTCAAGGACGACTCCGCCAACCTGATGATCGGGCACATCGTTC
>JBLFXD010000858.1:0-3274 GCA_047611045.1 Planctomycetaceae bacterium
CGTGCAGTCGGCTCTGGTGTCGGCACTCCGCCCATGTTTCACCTCCTTGACAAGAAGTGAAGCATGGCCTTTTCTGTCTACATCCGGGCAGGATCCAAATGTCCTCCCCAGGAACCGTGACGGTCAGATTTTTTTATGCGCAGCATCCATCTGCGGTGGACCACGATTACGCTGGCGACACTGCTGACTCAAAGTCCAAGCAGCATCCACCATCCAAAGAAGGGGGATTCAACATGTTCAAGTTCCTTGCCAGGACGCTGGCCGATGGCCAGGGAATGTTCGGTTGCCGCCGAACATTCCGGCGTCATTTGCTACACAGAATAACTACACTCACCATTTCGACGGTCGCAGTCCTATTTTCGCAAACCATTTATACAAAGCAACTTAAGGCCGAGTCAGCCGGTCGCCCAAACATCATTGTAATACTTACCGACGATCAGGGGTGGGGAGATCTCAGCGTTAACGGGAATAAGAATCTCAGCACGCCGAATATCGACTCGATCGCCCGTGACGGTGCGAGTTTTGATCGCTTCTATGTTTGTCCGGTTTGTTCACCGACTCGCGCGGAGTTTCTGACCGGTCGCTACCACCCACGCAGCAATGTTTACAGCACGTCGGCCGGCGGCGAGCGGATGGACCTGGACGAGACGACCATTGCTCAGACATTCAAGGCCGCGGGATACGCGACGGCGGCGTTCGGCAAGTGGCACAACGGGATGCAGTTTCCTTACCACCCGAACGCTCGCGGTTTTGACGAGTTTTACGGTTTCTGCTCAGGCCACTGGGGTAATTACTTCGATCCGATGCTTGAACGAAACAACCAGATCGTCACAGGCGAAGGCTTCTGCATCGACGACTTCACAGATCACGCGATGGAGTTTGTCGAAGAGAACAAGGACAAACCGTTCTTCGCCTACTTGCCGTACAACACGCCGCATTCGCCGATGCAGGTTCCCGAGCGATTCTGGAAGAAGTTCAAAGACAACGACCTGGAGATGCACAACCGGGAACCGAAGAAAGAAAACCTGCCGCATGTCCGAGCGGCACTCGCGATGTGCGAGAACATCGACTGGAACGTTGGCCGAATTCTCAAGCAGCTCGACGATCTGAAGATTGCTGACAACACGATCGTCATCTACTTCTGCGATAACGGCCCGAATGGAACTCGCTGGAATGGCGGCATGAAAGGCCGGAAGGGTTCGACGGATGAAGGCGGAGTGCGTTCGCCGATGCTGATTCGCTGGCCGGCGAAGATCAAAGGCGGACATGTTGTGACGCAACTCGGCGCGGCCATCGACCTGTTGCCAACGCTCGCCGACCTGGTTGACATTCCTGTCGCCAGTAAGAAACCGCTCGATGGAATCAGTCTGGAACCCGCCCTGTTGTCGGGAAAGAATTCGGCTCCCGAGCGGCCGATCATTTCGCAATGGAAGGGGAGGACCAGCATCCGCACCAACCGATTTCGACTGGACAATAACGGCAAGCTCTTCGACATGAAGACCGACCCCGGCCAGTACAAGGACGTCACGAAAAAGTTTCCCAAAGAAGCCGCACGTCTGAAACAGATTCTTGCCAGACAACAGGCGAGCCTGCCGGCTGACTATGGAAAAGACGACCGTCCGTTCGTGATTGGACATCCGGATGCGGAGCTGACGCAGATTCCGGCTCGCGACGGAGTGGCTCATGGAAACATCGAACGCTCGAACAAGTTTCCGAACTGCTCCTACTTCACGAACTGGACGAGCCTGGAAGACAGCATCACGTGGGAGGCCGAAGTCGGAGCCACCGGTAGCTACGCAGTCGAACTTTACTACACATGCCCAAAGGCCGACGTCGGTTCGACGTTCGAGCTGACTTTCAACGAGAGTCGACTGCTTGCTCAGGTCGTCGAGCCTCATGATCCCCAAATCGAAGGCGCTGAGTACGACCGAGTCAAACGAGGGGAGTCCTACGTCAAAGACTTCAAGCCGATGAGCCTTGGAGTCGTTCGGCTCGAGAAGGGCAAAGGCACGCTCACTCTGAAAGCGACCAAGATTCCGGGCTCGCAGGTGATGGACTTCCGACTGCTGATGCTGAAACGCGTCGACTGAGGTGAGAAACGCTGGCTGGGGGATCCTACTTTTGCTCAGCTTTCGGGATGTCGTTCGACGGACCTCGAGCGTGCTTTGCGATGTGAGCCAACACGAACGGCAGGTACACGATTCCGGTGTAATGGTTGGCCGTCATGTGGACGTGATGTGCTTTGGTTAGTTTTGCGGCGCTGGCCAGAGCGAGTGCGTTTTTCATCGGCACGACAGTGTCGAGCGTTCCGGAGTAGAGCCATGTCCGGTCCGGCCGGAGTCGGTGTGCGACGCGAGTTGGCTCGACGGTAAGGGTCAGTTCGCGGAGTTTTTCTCCGACGAGTCCTGCTTTTTCGAGTCGCTCGCGGACTTTGGCGGCGTCTTTCTTTCCGTTCTGAATCAGGTCGTAGAGTTCGCCGCCGGCAAGCATCAGGAAAACGTTTTCGTAGCCGTCGTCCAATGCGCCGGCAGTTGCCGAAACGAAACCTCCCAGGCTGGTTCCTTGCAGCGAAATCTGTGACTTGTCGACCAGTGGCAGTACGGCGACGGCGTCTCTTGCCCGCCGCACATCGGCGACGGCCTGTTTCATCATCGAGACCAGATTGCCGCCTTCGGGCCGGTTCTTTCCGGTCCGCCGCTCACCGTAAAACGGCAGCTGAATCATGAAGGCGTGCAAACCTTGCAGCTGTAGTCCTTTCGCAAAGATTCGTCCGACGGTCATCCCACTGCCGGACTCATGAACCACGACCACGGCCGGAGCTGTTACCAGGTTTTTGTAGGCGTCGCGCGCCTGGTACCACTCCACGGCGACTCGATCATTCCGAGAATCGCCACTTTCGATTGGCGACGGAAACCGAACCAGCCAGTCACCGCGATCTTTTGCTGCGGCTTCGATCTCGACGGAAAAATCAGCTGGCGTCCAGCAGAGATTCTCAACGCATTGCCTGGCATCCTCGGATTCGTCAACGGCGGGAGCGAGAGTGTCTTTTGCTTCGTACGTCACACCAATGGAAACGGGTGCGTCGGCTGCAGTAGCCGTTGCGGCGAGCCCGCAGATGATTGCGGCAGTACTCAGCAGTCTCAGCATTTCAGACCTCTCGCCTGTTTCGAAACGTGGCGGCTTAGTTTCGTTCTGCTGACGCGCGTGTTGCGGTTTGCGTTTCGTCGACCGATGTCAGCAGCTCTCGCAGGTTGAGCTTCACGTACGGTCGTTC
>JBLFXD010000859.1:0-3271 GCA_047611045.1 Planctomycetaceae bacterium
GCATACCGGGCAATGTCGAGCCAGTGCCGCCCCCAACGCTCACCATACCGAGGCGAGACGAGCAGCCGATCAACGAGCCGCTCGTAAGCAAACGGCTGATCGTCGTTCGTAAAATGTTGCGTCTCTGCCGGAGTCGGAAGAATCCCCAACAGGTCGAGATACAACCTGCGGATCAGCGTCGACCGTGTCGCCCGGGGCGATGGCTGCAGCCCTTCCGCTTCGAGCTTCGCCAGGACAAACGCGTCGACTTCATTCTGCAGCCAGCTGGCCTTCTTCACTTTCGGCAGAGCCGGGCGACCAATCTTCTGAAATGCCCAGTGATCGCTGGTCGGTCGCCCGTCGGCCGATGGCTTGTCGTCGTGGGCGGCTTTCGCTCCCTGGTCGATCCACTCTTTAACGAGAGCAATCTGCTCGTCCGATAGCTTCGGCAATTCAAACGGCATTTGAGCGACATCGCCCTCGCCGATCAGCACCTGGTAAAGCGGACTCTTTCTCGCATCGCCGGCAACAATCACCGCTCCCCGGTCTCCACCTTCCAGCAGCAGGCTACCGAAGTCCGCGCGAAACCCGGACTCAACCGTTTCGCCGCCGTGACAACTGACACAGTACTTCTGAAGAAGCGGCTTGATCTGTTTCGCAAAGTCCACGGGCTCGGCCGCGTTGGCGAGCTGGCATTGCCCGACGAAGCAAATAGCGAATCCGGTCAGCAGAGCGTTGAAGAATCGCATGGTTGAGCTCGCGTTGTGGCGGGAGGCCGGTAGGCACGGAACGAGTCTGAAGGCAGAAAAACAAAGGCGAACGGCCCACTCGGTTCCGATGAGTGCGGCTGAGTATCGTACATGCGAGCGGCTCTT
Organism: Planctomycetaceae bacterium; assembly: GCA_047611045.1. Classification (GTDB taxonomy): domain Bacteria; phylum Planctomycetota; class Planctomycetia; order Planctomycetales; family Planctomycetaceae; genus JABMPE01. Next base: position 855 of record JBLFXD010000859.1, read on the forward strand.
CGACCAATCGAGGCCGAGGTTGCCGCATGAACGACCTCCCGATCAAGCCCGCACATTCGTAGCGATAAACGATTCTCTCAGGCTCCACATTCGCCCTTGACGATCAGAATCTGAAACTGTCTCAACGTGCGCAGTGACTGGCTCCATGAACGATTCCACTCTTCGGCAGAATCAGGATAACCGACACTTCTTCCTGTCGCTGGCTCTTGTGCTGGTAGGGTTTGGAGTGCTGATGGTACACAGCGCGAGCATTACGTCGTGGCCGACCGAGTTTGAACGCGTTTACCTCACGAAGCATCTCAAATTTCTGACCATCGCAATCACGGCGGCGAGCATTGCCGGTGCCTTACCCGCTCGGTTCTGGTTTCGTGCGGCTCCGTGGCTGTTTGTTGGAACTCTGATTCTGCTGGTCGCCGTATTGATTCCCGGAGTCGGCACGCGCGTCAACGGCGCACAACGCTGGCTGCGGCTGGCAGGTTTTTCGATGCAGCCTTCGGAACTGGTCAAGGTGACGCTCCCGCTGTTTCTAGCCCGAAGCGTGATTCTGTGCCGCGAACGCATCGGCCACTGGTTCTTCGGAACGGTGCCGTTCATTGTGCCGACAGTTCTGACGGCCGGGCTGGTGATGCTCGAACCGGACCTGGGTACGTCGGCATTTCTGATGGGCTCAGCCGGGCTGGTGCTCTTCTTCGGTGGATGGCCGATCCGCAACTTCAGTGTCAGTATTGGAGCTGCCGCTTCGGCCGGAGTTTTCCTGATCACCGTGACCAGTTACCGCATGCGTCGCATCACGGATTTCGTTTCGGTGTGGACCGACTTTCGCGCAAGCGATGCCTGGCAGTTAAAGCAGTCTCTCATTGCTCTCGGAGCGGGCGGACTGTGGGGAGTCGGGCTTGGTCGAGGTTCTCAGAAACTCAGCTTCCTGCCCGAGTCGAATACCGACTTCGTCTTCGCGGTCGTTGGAGAAGAACTCGGACTCGCCGGAACGGCCGGGCTGGCCATTCTGTGGTGCGGAGTCTTCTGGTCCGGCTCGCGACTGTTCCGCGAGTTTCGGACCAACTGCTTCGCCTCCGTGGTGGCGATGACCCTGCTGACACAACTCGTCGGACAGGCTCTACTGAACACGGCCGTCGTAACCGCGCTGGTCCCGACGACGGGCATCCCGCATCCGCTTGTCAGCTACGGCGGATCAAGTCTTGTGATGAGTGTCGTTTCGCTGGGCATCATCGTGAGCATGTCCCGAGCGGATGAATCTCTCGACGAGTGCGTGCTGAATTAGCCTTCGACGATCTGCCGGCTGGCTGATCAGTTGACAGTCAGCGTGAGAATCCAAACGCTGTGGAGACCTGAGTCGAAGAACCGTTGCGACGGTAGACCGTAGGCTGGAACAAGCTCCGCGCAGTTCCGGCAGTTCCGGCAGTTTGATTCAGATTCAGTTCACGATTGCCGGAACTGCGCGGAGCTTGTTCCAGCCTACAACTATTACGTTCCGGCACCCGTTTCGGCGACACGTTCACAAGGCTTGCATCGATGACTGATCAAAAACGAGTCCTGGCAATTCACGCTCACCCCGATGACGTCGAGTTTCAGTGTGCCGGAGTGCTCGCGCTGCTGAAGCAGAAGGGCTGGCACGTCACGATCATGACGATGACGCCAGGCGATTGTGGCAGTGCGGAACTCGCGTCCGAAGAGATCGCCCGGATCCGCCGCGAGGAAGCTCTCGCCGCGGCCGACTTGCTTGGTGCCGATTACGACTGCCTGGAATTTCGAGATCTGAGCATCTGCTTCGACAACGAATCCCGCCGCCGAGTCACCGAAGCGTTGCGCAAAAGTCGACCGGACATCGTGCTGACCGCTCCGCCCGTCGACTACATGCCCGATCATGAATTCACGAGCCTGCTGGTCCGCGATGCGTGTTTCAACGCTCCGATCCCGAATTACGAAACGCATGACGCAGCACCTGCGGCGCCGCTCGAAAAAATCCCGCACCTCTACTACGTCGACCCGATCGAAGGCACGGACTGGTTCGGGCAGCGAGTCGAACCGGAATTCATCATCGATATTTCAACGACGTTCGAGCTGAAGCAGCAGATGCTCGCCTGCCACGCCAGCCAGCGAGACTGGCTGCTCAAGCAGCACGGCATCGACGAATACCTCAACAGCTGCGAACGCTGGAGCGCTCACCGCGGCCAGGAACTCGGCGTCAAATACGGAGAAGCCTTCCGCCACCACAAAGGCCACCCCTACCCGTCAGACAACAGATTGCTAAACGAGCTGGATGAATAATCAAAGCGACTCGCGAGCCTGCTTTTTTCGCTGTAACGGAAGGTTTTTACGTCGCCGTTCTCCACCGAAGAGAACGACATTGAATTACGAGAAATTGTACCACGGCCAGCGGGCGTGGCCAAACAGCGAAG
>JBLFXD010000860.1:0-3268 GCA_047611045.1 Planctomycetaceae bacterium
CAACAGGGCCGTTCCGTAAATCACCATCAGCCAACCGTTCGACGAATTACGGAACCGGTATCCCAGCAACGTATAGTCGTTGCGAGTTTTCCGTCGGGTGTGACCAGCGGAGCTAATCAAACGACTGGTGTGCCTGCGCGGGCAACTGTTGGAGTAAGTTGCCGTCAGGATTGCTCTCAGATCTCCGCGCCGGCACACCGCGATTAACGTTCAGCCCGCTGGTCACACCCTACAAATCCAAACCCGACACATCGCGTCGGCGTCTTCAGAGCAAGCACTCAATTACTTCCAGGTGTTCTCAACGACTGGCTTGCCGTTCGTTGTCAGAATCTGGAAATGGTGGAAACCGGCGTTCATCCCCGAGTAACGCCAGACAACCTTCTTGTCGCGTGTCACTTCGAAAAGTTTCACGCGGTCACCGCTGGCGTGGTAACTCGTCACGACCGTGTTGCCGTTCGGCAATCGTTGAACACCGCACGCGTCGTCGAACAGGTTCTCGCCGATGTCTTCGTTCGTCACGCTCCAGACGATCTTTCCACTTCCGTCCACTTCGATAATGCGGTTTCCGTTGGTGCAGCCGATCAGCGTGTTGCCATCTTTCAGTCGGATCGCTGTGAATGGCCAATCGCGTTTGGCACGACCGCGGTCGTCAGTCGGGAATGCTCGGACAACCTTGCCAGTATCCGGCTCGTACTCTTTGACGGCAAAGTCCAGCAGGTGCGGCGCGATGTAGTTTCCGTTCGGCAGCACTCGCAGCATCCGAGTCTGCATGTGAGCGTTGCCCTTCTGGCACTGAAACGCCGTCGTCTTCAACACTTTGCCCGACCGATCGATCACGATGGCCCGCGGCTCCGGCCCTAACTCCGCGACCAGGAATCGGTCATCCGACAACGGCAATGCCGTACTGATTTCATTCTGCTGTCCTTGATATTCGAAGACGGCCTTCTTCGTCTCACGATCAACTTCTACGACGCCGCCCTTAGGGAATCCAGGCGTCGGGTAAAGAGCGAGCAGTACGTTGCCGTTCGAAAGAACCCACCCGTCGCTGGCAGGCTTGTCGTACTTCCACTGGACCTTGCCGTCCTCACCGACGATGACCGCTCGATTGGCTTTCCCGCATCCGAGGAACGAGTGCTTGATGGCGTCCTCAGCGTTGACGACGGAACCAAACAGCGCCACGCAGACCGCGAGGCAGAGAAACGAACGAAACTTGGAAATCAGGTTGGTCATACGGGCGATTTTCCAGAACGAGAATTGAATGACATTGTTGAAAGTCGCGAGGCAACCTCGGGGCACCCCGTGAACCACGTCTGGCGCAGTCTAGCGATCCGCGGAAAAGGTGTGCCACCGCTGCGGGCTTTCCGAGCCGCTCACTTCAGCAGTTCGAGCATCCCTTGCCCAAAGCCCGTACCGATCTGAGCGAAGCACCAGGAGCTGCCGTAATAGTGATAGGGGCGGTCGTTCCCGAAGTGCCGCCATTTGTTGACGTCTTTGCTCCAGCCACCCGGCCCCGTGTAAATGGCATGAGCTTCCAGGTCCCAGTATTTGTCCGTCTTCACACAAAGGACGTTGCCTTTGAATTCTGGATAATTCGGAACGGACGCCTGCGATTTCTTGATGAAGTCCCGAGGCGAACCTTCGGTGTCCGGCTTCATCCCGTCGTGACCCATCTGGCCAATGACGAATTTCATCTCCGGAGCTTTGAATTCCTCACGAACGTCGCGAATAAAGTTCGCCATGTTCTTTTCGTAAGTCAGCCACCGATCCTGGTACTGATCGTTCCAGCCCTGAAACCAGACGAAGCCTTCGATCTCGTAACCTTGACCCTTGTAGCCAGGAAATCGTTGCTGGAGATCCGCCAGGCAGCCGTGAACTTCGGCGACCATGTTTCGATAGTCTTTTCCAAACTGATCCTTGTACTGCTCCGTCGTCACGATCTCGCGCGGCTTGAAGGTTCTCAGTCGCTTCTTCTTGTCCGACGTCTTGTTTTCCTCAGTGACTCGCTTGTTGTACGCGGCAATCTTTGCGGGCTCGGCTTTGTTCCATGCTTCGTTTTCAGCGTTCTGTGCGGCAGCCAGCTTTGCGTACTCATCATCGCTCAGCATTGACGACGGAGGCAGAAAGCCGCGCGCGAGTGCCCGTCCGCCCCACGACGTCTTGATGATCAGAACCTGCTCGTCGAAATGAGCTCCGACGACGTGCCCGAAATTGAACTCAGGACCGAACCCTTCTTTCGGCGCACCGTAGCCGACGGTCAGATCTCCGTGCTTCCCCAGATAGTTGATCCAGACGTCCTGACGACTACTCCAAAGATAAGTGGGAGTCTTCCGGCGATCTTCCGGGTCCGTCGTCTCGGCAACCTTCTTGTTGAACGCGTCAAAGTCGCCATCCTTGATAAAGTGTGTGTAGCGGTCTTTGAACTTCTCCTGAGTCACCTGCCAGGAAAGCGGCTCGGCGAATCCTCGCCCTTCCATATTCGACTGCCCGGCCAGGATAAAAACTTTGACCTTCGCCGAGCTGGTCGACGCGGCAAAGTCTGGATTCGCCGCAAGAACCGACGAGGCAGTAGCAACAGCCATCCCGAAGATGATGAGTCGCGAAAACATTTGAGGCTTCTCCATTCGGATCGTGAAACGCGATCAGTCAAACTTGTTTGATATTAGTCGCCCGACAATTCTTTTTCGCCGCTCACGACGGGCAAATACCCGGCAACCAAGTCCGTAACACAGTCAAAACAGTCTAAAAGCACCAAGCCACCTCGAAGCATTCGAACCGTTTTGACACCGTAAACACAACAGGCGACAGCACATCCGCCACGATATAGAATTCTGAACGCTCAATTCCTGAATTTTTCAAACTGTCCCCGTGACGCAGCATTCGGCAATACGCCTAATCAAGAGGTCGAACTCAGAATGACCGCTCCGGAATCTGACTTTGAGACTCTGATCAGGAACGCACGGAATGGCGACGACACCGCGCTGGGCGAGCTACTCAACCATCATCGCCCCTGGCTTCGACTGCTGGGCAGCCGTGGGCTCGGTGGAAAATTCGCTGGACGAATTGATGAGTCCGACGTTGCTCAGCAAACCTTCCTGTCAGCAGTTCGGGGATTTGAACAATTTAAGGGGTCATCGCCGGATGAACTCGCGGTCTGGCTGCAGCAGATTCACGAACGAAACCTGCAGGACGCTGTTCGCAAGCACGCTAAGGCACAGAAGAGATCAGTCGATCGCGAGGAAACATTTGTCGAAGAAGAGATTCCACCCAT
>JBLFXD010000861.1:0-3258 GCA_047611045.1 Planctomycetaceae bacterium
TGGTTTGTTCTACGCTGGTTACCCGATCACTCCGGCGAGCGACATTCTCCACGAGTTGTCCGCGCACAAGAATTTCGGTGTGAAGACGTTCCAGGCAGAAGACGAGATCGCGGCAATGTCCGCTGCCGTCGGAGCCTCTTATGCCGGTCAGCTGGCCGTAACAGCCAGTTCGGGACCCGGAATTTGCCTGAAGGGCGAAGCGATGGGTCTTGGCATGATCGCGGAACTGCCGATGATCATCGTCAACGTTCAGCGAGGCGGTCCAAGTACGGGCTTGCCAACCAAGACAGAACAGTCCGACCTGCTGCTTTCAATGTTCGGTCGAAATGGCGAATCGCCGCTGCCGATCGTTGCGGCTCAGAGCCCTGGAGATTGCTTCCACGCCGTTCAGGAAGCGATGGAAATCGCCGTGAACTTCATGGTTCCGGTCGTGTTTCTGACTGACGGCTACATCGCCAACGGTGCCGAGCCCTGGCGAATTCCAACGACAGACGAATTGAAGCCGATCAAGGTCGAGCATCAGACCGAGCCGAACAGCGAACACGGCTACCTGCCGTACAAACGCGACGAGAAGCTGGCGCGACCGTGGGCGGTTCCAGGAACTCCAGGCTTGGAGCACCGTGTCGGCGGAATCGAGAAGGCCGATGTCACCGGGCACGTCAGCTACGATCCTGACAATCACGAGTTCATGGTTCGACTGCGAGCTCGGAAAGTCGCTTCGATCGAAGATTTTATCCCGGAGCAGGAAGTTGATGGTCCTGACTCAGGCGACGTTCTTTTGATTTCGTGGGGCGGTACTTACGGAGCAGTTCGGACGGCCGTACGGCAGCTTCAGACTGAGGGCAAAGCTGTCGCCCACGCCCATCTTCGATTTCTGAATCCGTTTCCGAAGAACCTCGGAGACATCATCAGTCGCTACAAGAAGGTGCTCGTCCCCGAACTCAATATGGGACAACTTCGCATGCTGCTTCGTGACAAATACCTTGTTGACGCCATCGGCCTCAACAAGATTAAAGGGAAGCCGTTCCTGGTTTCTGAAGTCGCCGAAGCCATCGATGAGCTGCTTTAAGACAAACGGTTCGAAATCGCTGCTGAATTTTCCGCGTCTCAGACATTCTGAAACCATTTTTCTGACACTTCATTCTCAAAGCATTCGGCCATGAGCACAGACCTGCCAGTTCTCTCTCCGAAAGACTTCGCCAGCGATCAGGAAATTCGCTGGTGTCCTCGGTGCGGCGATTACTCAATTCTCGCGCAGATGAAGAAAGTTCTGCCGACACTGGGTATTCCTAAAGAGAAGTTCGTCTTCGTGTCGGGGATCGGCTGTTCCAGCCGCTTTCCGTACTACATGGACACGTACGGATTCCACAGCATCCACGGTCGTGCTCCGGCGATTGCAACAGGCATCAAGCTGGCTCAGCCAGGCCAACAGGTCTGGGTCATCACCGGCGACGGCGACGCTTTGTCGATCGGTGGCAACCACCTCATGCACGCCATTCGTCGAAATGTCGATCTGAAGATCATTCTGTTTAACAACCAGATCTACGGCCTGACGAAGGGGCAGTACTCACCGACCAGCCCGACCGGCAAACGGACAAAAAGTACACCGATGGGTTCTGTCGACCATCCGCTGAATCCGTTGTCTGTCGCTCTTGGCAGCGAAGCGACGTTTGTCGCTCGGTCTGTCGACGTCGACATCCGACATTTGACAGCTGTTCTCGAACGAGCAGCTCACCACAAAGGCACGGCCTTCGTGGAAGTCTACCAGGACTGCAACGTGTTCAACGGCGGAGCGTTCAGTTTTGCGACCGACAAGAAAGTTAAGCAGGACAACATCGTCTATCTCGAACACGGCAAGCCGTTGATCTTTGCCAATGGCAAAAAGGGCATCCGCGTCAACGAGGGCAGTCGACCGGAAATCGTCGACCTCGACGGCAGCGTTCCGGAAGACGATCTGCTGTTTCACGACGAAAAAGTCACCGAGCCGAGCCTCGCATTCATGCTCGCACGCATGCGATACCCCGAGTTTCCCGAGCCGATGGGCGTTCTCCGGGCTGTCGAGAAGCCAACCTACGACGAGCAAGTCAACCAGCAGGTCGAAGATGCCATCGCCGAAAAGGGCGAAGGCGATCTCGACAAACTGCTCAACCGTGGCGACACCTGGGAAGTCAAATAGCCCGCGCCGACGGCCGCTCTGATTGCAGAATCATTGCAGAATCAAAATAAACGACGCCCGCTTTGAGAATTCTCAGGGCGGGCGTTTTCTATTTCGTAAGCCGGCTACTCGTCGGAGACATCCAACAGGACTTTGAGGACCGGCTGGGTTGATGTTACATTGAGAGCTTCGACCGCCTGCTCCAGTGGGAAACGTTTTGAGAGAAGCGGTTTGACTTTGACTCGTCCTGATTGGAGGCCGACGAGGGCGTCGCCAAACGGACCGCAACGAGAGCCCACGACACGGATTTCGTCGATCACGATCGGGGCGAGTGCCAATGTCTGCTCTCCGGCGACCGTTGTCTTCAGAACGACGGTGCCCCACGGCTTCACATGCTGCAGCGCTATTGGCAAGCCGGTGGGCGAACCCGTGCAATCGACAACGACGTCGACGCTGCGGCTCGGCGACGCGTCTTTCAAGTGGACGGTTTTGATGCTCGGATTGATTTCGCGAAGGATCGCGAGTTTCTGCTCGTGTTTTCCAACGACGATCACCTTGCATCCAAAGTCGGCCAGAACTTGCGCACACAGGTTGCCGAGTCGACCATCGCCGAGCACGACGACAGACTGGCCGCGTTCAACCAGTCGTTGCTTCAGGATTTGGTACGCCGCAGCGACGGGCTCGACGAATACTGCCTCGTCAGTCGACAGCGAGTCGGGCACGACGTGCAGGTTCTTTTCCGGGACGGCGATGTACTCGGCAAAAGCTCCGTCGTGACCGAGAATTCCCAGAACGCTTCGGTTAGGGCAATGAGTCGGCAGCCCTGAGCGACAGGTTTCGCAGTCCCAGCAACTGCAGTTGATCTCGCCGACAACTCGCTGGCCTGCGAATGTGCCGGATTCGGCGATCCCGACGAATTCATGCCCGAGAACTCCTGCGAAACCCATGTATCCCTGAATCAGCTGCAGGTCGGTTTCGCAGATTCCAGCCCGAATGACCCGCACGAGGACTTCGCCGGGGAGCGGTTCAGGCACGGGATGGTCATGTCTGAGGGTGAAGTCGGTGCCCGACAGGTGAAGTGCCTTCATGACGCGTACTCTCTG
>JBLFXD010000862.1:0-3256 GCA_047611045.1 Planctomycetaceae bacterium
CAAATTGCCCTAAATGCGCGCCCCGTCTGGTTCCCGGGGCGTTAGAAATTCCGCAGCATGAGGTCGAGTTCGATATTCGCCCGAAGCATCGGACCATCTGGATTGTCGCCACCGCAGCCGAGTTCCGGTGAACAACTCAATGCAGGAGGCAAGCTACTCAGCAAGTCTCAACGTCATTCGGGGTAAGTTTGAAACACTCGATCTGGTCGCCGACTGTTGAGACGGCACCAGGCGTGGTACTTTGTTGTCAGTTGAACAGATTTGAGATCAACCAGTCGGGGCCTCAGTCATGCACGTTCGCTGTCCACACTGCGCCAATCACATCGAGATTGTCGACGAAAGCTCTTTGAACGACGTGGTCTGCACGTCGTGCGGGAGCAACTTCAATCTGATCTCCGGTGAGGAAACTGTCAGCTATGAAGCCGGTGGCGACACCATTGGCCATTTCAGACTGATTCGAAAACTGGGAGCGGGCGCGTTCGGCGCTGTCTGGCAGGCGGTCGATACCGAACTCGATCGGTCAGTCGCGATCAAGATTCCACGCAAGGATCAGCTCAGCGACGATGAGTCCGAGAAGTTCTTCCGCGAAGCTCGCACGGCTGCTCAGTTACGTCATCCCAACATCGTAAGCGTTCACGAAGTCGGACGCGAAGACGGCACGATCTACATCGTCAGCGATCTGGTCGAAGGGCTGACGCTGTCCGACTGGTTGTCCGGGAGCAGCTGACAAGTCGTGAGGCCGCAGAGCTGTGTGCAAAGATCGCCGAAGCGTTGCACCACGCACACGAAGCTGGAGTCGTGCATCGCGACCTGAAGCCCGGCAACATCATGATCGGGCCGGACGGCGAACCACACATCATGGACTTCGGACTGGCCAAGCGTGAAGCCGGCGAAGTCACGATGACTCGCAGCGGTGAGATTATCGGCACTCCCGCTTACATGGCTCCCGAACAAGCTCGCGGAGAAGGACACACCGCGGATCGTCGCTCGGATGTTTATGCGCTCGGCGTGATTCTTTTCGAACTGCTCACCGGTGAAAGACCGTTTCGCGGCAACACGCGGATGCTGAATTTACCAGGTGATCTACGACGAACCGCCGAATCCTCGATCGCTGAACGCGACGGTGCCGCGTGACCTTGAGACCATCTGCCTGAAGTGCCTCCAGAAACCGCTCGAAAGCCGTTGCCAGACTGCTCTGGAATTCGCCGAGGAACTGCGAAGACACCTGAACGGCGAACCCATTCTTGCGCGGCCTGTCTCTCGTGCCGAACGGCTTTGGAGATGGTGCCGACGAAATCCGATCGTCGCCACGTTGTCAGCAGCAGTAATGAGTCTGTTGTTATTCTTCGCCGTGGCCGGCCCACTCCTTTACTTCCACGAAGCTGATCTGCGTGGCCAGGCAGACAACGCCCGCGGCGATCTGGAGAAATCCGTTGGCGAGTTGAAGATCTCCGAAGCCAGCGCCAATTCGGCAACAGAGAAAGCGCAGGATGCAGCCATCGCTGCTCAGGATGCGAGAGATGATGCACAGGCTGCCGAGTCCGACGCTCAGCTCGACGTTGATCGAGCGTCATTGCATGCACAAGCGGCCAAAGTCGCCAAGGACCAGGTCGTGGTGTCCCGCGATTCCATTCGTCGGAATCTGTATCGAGCCGACATGGGACTCGCGCACCAGGCAGTGCTTGATTCAGATGAAACGCGGCTCGATGAACTGTTGAATCAGTATCTTCCGACGGACGGCGAGACTGATCTGCGTGGCTTTGAGTGGTACTACCTCCGCCACGCGCTGCACCGCGAGAACCTCAGCATCCCGCACATCGCCGGAACGCTCCACGCTTCACCTGATGGCGTGCTACTCGCAGTGGCAACTGATGGGCAGGTGAACCTGCTGGACTCAAGTACTTTGCAAAGGGAGTTTTCGCTGACTTCGAGTGAATTGAAGGGGGCTTCATACGCTCTCGCATTTTCTCCGACTGGCGACATGATTGCTGCCGCGGGGCGAAATGGAACGGTCGTTTGCTGGTCGATCACGACCCGAACGACGATCTGGACCAGTCAATTCGGGACAAGCGATGTTCGTGATCTGTCCTTCTCTCCTGACGGAGAGTTCCTTGCAATCGCATCGGCAACTTCTCAGGACTTGCCGATTCCGGTGGTTCGAGCGGCGGACGGAGAGGTTGCATTTCGTGTGCCTTTTACCACGGGCGGTTTGCCTATTTCGCTGACGTTTCCGTCCAATAATCAAATCGTTGTGGGTGGTTATTACGGCAAGCTCACCTGTTTCGATATCACGACCGGCGACAAAGTGTGGGAAACGGATCGTGAGAGAAACGGTGAAAACTTCGTTCTTTCACAGGCCCTGTCACCAGATCGAAAACGGATTGCTGTCGGATTGAACTATCACGCATTCCGGCTGCTCGATGCGGAAACGGGAAAGTTGATCTATCAGGACACCGCTCATCAGGCGCGAGTCGGTGACGTCCGTTTTTCACCTGACGGAAAAACCGTCGTATCGGCCTCTCAGGATCGAACGATCCTGGTGCGAAATGGAGAAACCGGCGAACCGATGACAACGGTGCGGGCTGGCAGCGGTGTTGGTTCTGTCGAGCTTCTGGACAATGGGGAAACACTCGTCGCTTACACATCCCATATGCTTAAGCGATGGTCACTCAGTGACTTGAACGGCGATGCTCTCAGCCCAGGATGGAATCAGGTTGGCTGGGTCGCAACGATTCCCGATCACGATCAGTTTATTGCCCATGCTCACGGCCGCAGCGAAATGATTGTCGCCAGCATGGAGTCGCCGCAAAGCGACACTCTTGAGAACTCTTCCTTCACCGGGACGATCGCCGTTCGTAATACTGAAGGTGGAAGCGAAGTCTGGGGTTCGGCGCGGGGGAAAGACGGCAGCCTCCATCGCCTCAACTTTGCAGACCAATCGACATCACCCGCGCTGGAAACCGGTCACACCGACCTGATCACGACTATCGTCTTCAACCACAGCGGTACCCTCGTTGCCACGTCCGCATCCGATCGGACTCTTCGGGTTCATGATGTTGAGACTGCAGAGCTGAAAGGTGAGTTTCATGATTTGTCCAGTGTTGTTCGCTGTCTGGCATTTGATGCGAAGACCGGTGATCTGCTCTCACACCACTCGGGTGGAGGTGTGTTTCGCTGGGATCTTGACGCAGGCGAGCGAGCAGTGCTGGCGGAGGATCAAGGCACTGGCCCCAACAGATTCGGGGCTTTCTCGTCC
>JBLFXD010000863.1:0-3235 GCA_047611045.1 Planctomycetaceae bacterium
CGTCAGGATTCCGAGCCGCTCGGGCGACATGTAAAGCAGCGTCCCGCCCACTTGTGGTGGCTCACCGTCGTTTAATTCCTGCCGGAGTGACACGTTGAAGTCGGCAAGCATCGCTTTGCCGTCACCCGTAAGCAGGATATTTGCCGGCTTGACGTCGCTGTGGAGAACTCCTTTGGCAGCGGCTGCCGCCAGAGCACGTCCAAGATCGCGAAACATTCCACACAGGAAGTCGCGACACGACACGCCGTCGGGGCGTTCGACGGTTTCTCCTGTTTGGTGCTCGTTGCAAAGTTCGCGAATCAGCGACAGAGCTTCTGCTGCCGTCGGGATTCGACTTCTTTCGGAACCGTGAAATCCATCCCTCGCGGCGTTCAGGAAGTCGGACAGCGTCGGGCCATCCACATACTCCATCGCCAGTAAACGCAGCCGACCGATTCGTTCCTCGGCGAAAACGGGAACAATGTGCGGGTGCGAGAATGCGGCCATCGTGCGGCCTTCGTTTGCAGCCGACGTGTCTTCGTCTGCCGCGAACGTCACTTTCAATGCGACCAGGCGATCGAGCGACAACTGAGTGGCGAGGAAAACTCGCGACACGCCGCCAGCACCAAGCAGCCGCTCAATCCGGAAATCGCCGATTACCTTTCCCGGATCGAGTTGCTCATTTCCGTCGACCGGTTCTGCCGAAATGCCACCGGGTTCAGATGTTGCGTCTTCAACGGCCGCTGGCGAACCGGTGCGATCGTCAGTGAGTCCCAGCTCGTTCCGCAGCGTGTCGACGTGCTCGGGAAATCGCCGAGCGTACTCGTCGAATGTGACGACCTGTCCGGCCTCGGTCCGCATCGAATGTTCGTCGATCAGCAACGCGACGAGCTCGACCTCCGCAGCTCTGAGCTCGGGAACCTGACGAAGGTATTCGTCGATGCAGACCTGCTCGCCGAGCTTGAGACGTCGATTCAAATCAATCCGAATTAGTTCCGCAGCCAGCTCTGTGCGACGCTCATCCTGCCAGCCGTCCAGAAACGTAACGACTTCCGGACGGTCGCCGCGATCCCACGCGGCCGTGAATTCTTCCAACACGTTGCACGAATTCTGCTCGGCGGATTCACTCACTGCGTGCCTCGTCGAAATCAGCGGATTACAACTACAAAAGTTACCCGCGCGGAAGAGTCGTTCCGGAATAGTCGATCGTTGGTCGCGACAGAGTCTTTTTCCTGCTGCTGCGTGATCGGCTAACCATCGTTCCGCCAGCGACCGTTACAGCCCCGGCAGCGACAAGTTCAAGCGACAGCGAGCTGTCTTCTGATCCTTCGTCCGGCAGTTCATCTCCTGACGGCATTGGCGAGAGCTTAAAAGCATCTTCGCCGACCGACTGCATGAGCGACATCGCGAACGCTTCGGAGATGTCCGGTTCGGAAAGGTTCTTCCGCGAATTCGATCGCTCTTGCGAAACTTCGCCGCTCGGTCTGTTGCGTCGATCCTTCGTCGCGAATCCGAACCAGCGAATTCGGCGACGATCGGTGACTCGGCCAGATCGTCGGTCCGGCTTCCGCAATCCGACACTGGTATCGTCAGCCTCGAACGCGTCCGCTTCAGCGAGTCCCTTTCGTCCGACGGCAACCAGCGAGAAGCCCCCGGCAAGAGCGACGTACGGCACACTCGAATCCGCCATCGTGGTAGCGGTTCCCGACTCCAGCCCTTCGAACTTCAACCACGACTTCACGGAATCCGTCAACGAGGCGATCCATGACGCCGATTCGCTTCCGGCTGGCGATTCTGACACAGGCGAGGAAGCGTGAGATACCGCTGGCAGCATCGTCTTCTCTGCGTGACTGAACACGCCGCGGATACCTGACGCCGACCGAACGTTGACCGATGAGTCGACGGTTAAGTGCGAGGCCGTGTCTGTTGAAGACGCTGGCGGCGATTCACTGCTCGAGTCAATTCTGTCAGCGGCGATGACGTCGACTGTTTCCTCGGCGTCCGATTCTTCATCGGCGCGAGTTCCGTCGGCATTGGCTACAGAATCAACGAGCACCGACGTGCGACCGTCAGTTGATAGTGAATCGTCCGCCAGGTCGTCGTCGACGGTGCCACCGTCAGACGAAACTGTACGATCATCGGTCAGTACAATGACGCCCGGTTCATCCGCGATGTCCGGGACGCTGTCGGAAGGTGTCGTCCCAGTGGCGGGAGAGTCGACCGGAGTCAGCACCGGGACCTCATCGACTGGCACGAGATAGACATTGCTCAGTACGAACTGCCGTGGCGAAATCTGGCTTTGACTGTCGCGAGTAAAAGCCGCAACCGCGATCTCATCGATTGGTGCGGAATCCGGGGGAGTGCTGCGAGGCGGATCGACGCTGCCTCGAAAAGAAAGAGGGGAAAGAACCAGTCGCGGTTCAAGATTTTCGGTCAGTGAGCAGTTTCGTCGTCTCATCGGTGCCCCTTCGTCATTCAGATGGGTGATGCGAAACGCCGCAGTGAAGTGAATGGTTGCTTAACGCAACCCTCGTACCACAAACGAACCATCACGCAGAAAGTATCGCTCCGACCTGGAGCAGAATTTCGATTACGGAAAAGTGACTCACAATGCGTCACGAACATTGCGGCGTTGTGCTGCAGATTCGGATCACTGTTGCAGTCTGCAGCGTGTCAAACCCTGAGAACTGGCCTTGATCATCGCGGAACAACGGTCAAATCGACGTGCACGAAACGAAGCAGCTTTCCACTCGGTCGCACAATTGAACCACACCACTGCGGACGGTAAAGACTCCGTATTCTCGTGCTGCCGCAATCTGCGACGCCCCCGCAGCAGACTGCAACAGTATGCCAACATCGTGCATAAACGCCGGCAAGGGCCCTTCGCGAGCAATGTCGCGAAGAGCCCCGGTTCAGATCACTCGATCGACACAGCACCAGGCTGGCACTCCACCGATCGAACATCTGATTCTCGTTGCCGACAAGAGATCAGCACTCGCCGACGCGATCCAGCAACGCGTCAATGTGAGCGGCCTCGCCAGCCTCGACACACAGCGTGTCAGCGAATCCGTCCTGAGCGAAGAACTCGTCGATCCCCGCTCCGCCTTCGAGGTAGTCGTTGCCGTCGCCGCCGGTCAGCAGATCGTCACCGGCGTCGCCGTAGATGATGTCGCGGCCGTTGCCTCCGTCGAGATCGTCGTTGCCGGCTCCGCCTCGTAGCAGATCATCGCCGCCACCGCCGCGGATCGTGTCGTTC
>JBLFXD010000864.1:0-3219 GCA_047611045.1 Planctomycetaceae bacterium
GTTTTACTTGACGCCGCAGAGTACGCTACAGACATGACGGTTTCTCCGTTTCAGATTTCTGAAAAATGACAGCAGGAGACTATCTCCTGCAGGGGAAACCGTCACTCTTTTCAACTATTCGGCGGACATCTCCCTTAATGCCGAAGTCCGGTATAAAATCAATGCAAGACACAAGGCAGAAGATGACGCTGCAGCTATGACAGTGACAGCAGATTTTCTGGTGGAATATTCCATCAAGGCTGACGTACCTGAGAACGCTGCGTTTGCTTTTGCGCAAGCTACGGCTCCTTTCAATTCTTGGCCGTATTGGCGTGAGTTCGTCCAGTCGATGACGACCAGATTGGGAATGCCAGCGCTAACTGTTCCGTTGTTTAAGTTGAGCGAGATTGAATTTGAGGGAGAGCTTCCTGACGGTGAGACTGTTAAAGAAGAAACTCCTCGTCTAGCGAACTCGAAGAAGAAGAAGAAAGCCAAAAGGAAGAAGAAAGCCACAAAGAAAAAATCGCCAGCTCAACGAGCCGCAGTAAAACGTAAGTGATTCAAGCAGGGTCTCACCCCAGCTTGAATCACCATGGAATTGCTGGGTCGAGACCCAGCCTCGTTGGCGGCGAACCGTGTTACTTACGCCCAGGCTCGGCGGAAGAAATCCAGGAAGTTGCGGTTCATAATGCCTTCGACGTCGGTGTCGCTGTAGCCGCGTTCGCTGAGCAGCGTTGCCATTTGCTGGAGGTCGGCGATGGTCGTGAGGTCTCGCGGGCATTGTTCTTTGCCGAAGCCGCCGTCGAGATCCGTGCCGATTCCGCAGTGGTTCGCGTTGCCGGCTAACTGGCAGTGACGTAGGCTGGGTTTCGACCCAGCTTTGTCCAGTGCTCAATTGCTGGGTCAAGACCCAGCACTACTCACTGGTTTCCCGCCTGCGCGGGAATGACGGAAATTGCCGCTTTCACCGAATTCGGGGCTAAGTTGAACACGGTCCTACTACGCCCAGGCTCGGCGGAAGAAATCCAGGAAGTTGCGGTTCATAATGCCTTCGACGTCGGCGTCGCTGTAGCCGCGGTCGCTGAGGAGCGTGGCCATTTGCTGGAGGTCGGCGATGGTCGTGAGGTCGCTCGGGGCCTGTTCTTTGCCGAAGCCGCCGTCGAGGTCCGTGCCGATGCCGCAGTGGTTCGCGTTGCCGGCCAGCTGGCAGATGTGATCGATGTGGTCGACGATGTCTGCCATGCAGACCGTTTGCGGATCTGACTTAAACCGAACCCAGCCGGGCTTGATCATCCAGTTGTCAAAGGCGGCTCCAATGACAGCTCCGCGTTTGATCAGTTCTTTGAGCTGGTCGTCGTCGAGTTGTCGATCGCCAGGCACCAGGGCTCGGCAGTTGTGATGGCTGGCCAGGACGGGGCCTTCGAAGATGTCGAGAGCCTCCCAGAACGACTGATCGGCCAGGTGCGTCACGTCGAGCAGCATACCGACTCGGTCCATCTCTTTGAGCAGTTCCGCGCCGCCGTCTTTCAAGCCGCCTTCGCTGCCGGTTCCCATGCAGTACGGGCCGGGGCCGTAGTGAGCGGGGCCGAGGATTCTCAGACCGGCGTTGTACCATTCTTCAATCTGGCTCGGAGCGATGATCGACGGGCTGCCTTCCATGCTGAGGATAAATCCGACGGGCAGAGTGCTGGCTTCTCCCGACTGATCGGCTTCCCACTGAGCGACGTGATCTTCCAGCGAAGCCAGATCAGAGATTTGGCGAATATGCCCGGCCTCGACCATCGCTCGGTAGTAAGCGAGCTGTCCGTAACACGCTCCGTAAGCGGCTTCGCGAGACTGGTAGTGGGTGAGGGCTCCGTCTTTCCGATGCAGCCGAGGCAGCAGTGTTGAGATCGTCATGCCGACGCGGCCGCGACGCAGCTCATGCCACGAAACGACGCCGTCGCCGATCGCCGGAACCGTTTTCGAGAACTGGCTTTCGAAGTTGTTGATCTCGCCGACGGGGAGCGTCAGGTCCCGGTTCCACTCGACCGCGTTCCAGGCCATGTCCAGGTGGGCATCAAAAATCAGATTCATATCAGCGTCCGGTGGGGATTAACTTGTCGAGTGAAAGCGATCCGAAACAACCTGAACGGATCGAAGTTTGCCGATTCTTGCGAGTCGGCGTCGAAATCGCAACGAGCGAAGACCGTTCGTTGTTCACCCAACAGCAGACTGCTACAAACCCAAATCTCTGCCGCTCGGTCAAGTTTCTGCCAGCCATTTGTCATTAAGAAAACGTTATGAACGATTCAGAACTGCGAAGTTGCGTCGAAGCCGTCACCGATCCTGAGCTGGGAAGGTCGCTCGGCGAACTCGGCATGGTCAAGCAGGCGACAGTTTCAGCCGGCGGTGCTGCCGAGGTCGGGATCGAACTTCCGACTCCCGCTTACCCCGGTCAGGAACGCATTGCCGACGCAATTAACGCGGCGATTCAGGGAGCGTCAGCCGGTGCTCCAGCCGCGAAGGTGTCGTTCAGTTGGGTCGTCAAAGGCAAAGAGACCGGCGGCAAGATCGGCCTGCGAGTCAAGAATGTCATCGCCGTCGGCAGCGGCAAAGGCGGAGTCGGCAAGAGTACGACCGCAACCATGCTGGCGTACGGCCTGCAGTCGTTCGGGGCGAAGGTCGGCCTGATGGATGCCGATGTTTACGGCCCGAGCATCCCGCATCTTTGCGGTGCGAGCGGCGAGCCAGCGGTGGAAGAAGTCGCCGGCGCGGACGGCCAGAAAATGCAGCGGATTCATCCGATCGAAAAAGACGGTCTGAAACTGCTGTCGATTGGGTTTCTGGTCAAAGCAGATCAGGCCGTCGTCTGGCGAGGCCCGATGCTGCACAAACTGCTGACTCAATTCCTCGCTCAGACCGAATGGGGCGAACTCGATTACCTCATCATCGACCTTCCTCCGGGAACGGGCGACGTCTCGCTGACACTGTCGCAGTTGCTCGGTCTGGCTGGAGCCGTCATTGTCTGCACGCCTCAGAAGGTCGCGCTGCTGGACGCCGTAAAGGCCATCAGCATGTTCGGCCAGGTAAAGATTCCGGTGCTGGGCATCGTCGAAAATATGTCCGGCGAGATCTTTGGCCGAGGCGGCGCAAAAGATCAGGCGACGACATCCGGTGTTCCGTTCCTCGGCGAAGTACCAATCACCGCGCACATTCGAGAACTCGGAGATGCCGGCCGCATGTCTGAAATCTTCGCCG
>JBLFXD010000865.1:0-3218 GCA_047611045.1 Planctomycetaceae bacterium
CGATTGGCTGTGCCGCCGGTACCGCCGCCGCTAAATCCGAGCTGGCGGTTTGGCCTCTCGCTTCGTCCAGGCACGGAGAGACCACGGCCACAACGAGGCAAACCTTCATCGCAAGCCGTCGCGGCCGCAACTTTGGCGCGACGAGCCTCGCCGCCGCCCAAAAGGACCGCGAAACGCGAAGACGAGATTGTTCTCGCTCACTCGCCATTTCTGAATCAGTTTCCGATAAGTCGTACAAAAAACAGAAGCCTGCCAACGATTGTCGGCAGGCTTCTGCAAAAGTCAAAGACATCGCATCGTGATCCTGATGCCTGTCTGAAAATGACTTCGATCGGCAGCTCTATTTCACGCGAACCAGCTTGATGATTCGGCCGGACACGTTCCAATCCTGAACGTAAAGGTTGCCGTCTTTGTCCCAGTAGGAACCGTGCGTGCCGCTGAAGACGCCTTCGATCCACTTGTCTTGTGGAACGCCGTGAGCACCGCGTGTGCCCATGTTTGAGTTGTAACCAAGCACGGCGACGATCGTATTGGCCTTGTCGAGGATCCAGACACGCCCCTGCAGGTCGGGCACGGAAACGTAGTCTCCCGACACCGCAACCGCCGTCGGCATCAGCAGGCCGGTGACGACTTCTCCGATGAATTTCCCATCGAGGTCGTAATGCAGCAAGCGTCCGTTGGGCTTGTGATTGCGGTCACAGATGAGGAGTCGAGGAGGATCGTACCGAGTATCCAGCGTCATACCGTGAGCCGTATTGAACTGCTTCAATCCGTTGCCCTTTTCGCCAAAGTGGCTGAGGTACTTGCCGGTCTTGTCGAACTTGAAGATGTGGTTACTGGCGTAGCCATCGGAAAGGATGATGTCTCCGTTCGGAGCGACGGTGATCGCTGTTGGCGAGAACCTCTTGAGGTCCAGTCCAGACTCTTTCGGAAACGGTAGCTTCAAGACGATGTCGCCGGTTTCCGCGTGAAACTTGATTCCCTCGGCGTCGGCATTACGGGCTCCGTAGATGAACTCGTCGTCGCCTTCAGCGCGAATCTCAAGATCGTGAATGTTTGAGTACTCAGGACCGACGAATCGGCGAACGACTTTGCCGTCGGGCGAAAACACAAAGACGCCGATGTTGGCGCTCGTGTAAATGTTGCCCGCTCTGTCGATCACGACTCCGCCGTGAGTCGCACCAAGAACGGACTTACCGTCCCCGCCCAGGCCCCACCCAGGAACGGTATCAAAAGTCATCGTTCCGCTGCCCATTCGAACGGGCTGGACCTTGTCGGCCGCCTGTCCCGAAAGGACGTTGCTCATCGAAACCGCGAGGGCGATACAAACCAAACTGCGTTTCATCTTCTGAACTCCTTGAGAAGGGCTGGGTGTCAATCTGTCGCTGATCGATTCAGGCTCGGATGGTAAGAATTAATCACCACCAGAGCGATCGAACAGGGCTGCAACGGGACACGCTACTTCAACTCAGGATTCCATCTCAAGCAATCAGCTCCTGCGCAATCTGACACGCAGTCCGGTCGGGAGGCCACAGCTCACTGATAAACTCGCACGTCGTCGATCAGAAACTTCTGTGGGAACTTCGTCGTTTCGTTCGGTGCTCCAACGAAATGCCCGCCGACCGACAGGTTCAGGAGCAGATGAAATCTTTGGTCAAACGGAGCCGGGAACTTGCCGTTTTCGGAGTGCCAGTTCGTTTGAGTCTGGTAGGGCTTGCCGTCGATCGACCAGACGATTTTGCCTTCTGTCCAGTCGACCGCGAAGGTGTGAAAGTCACTAATGCGCAATCTGAACTTGCTTGACCAAGGCAGGTAAAAGAAGACCGGCGGCAAGCGTGAAAGCCAGCCGCCGGTTAATGCATGTCGTGTCGAGGTTGTCGAGCTCTCCTGCAGAACTTCGAAAGCTCTGCTTTTAGAGATTAAAGTTTTTTGGCCATTCCAGCGGCGATTGATTTCACCTGGGCCTGGTTGCCAGCGTTATCAGCGGCTTCCAGTTTGTCCAGGTCGCTGAGTAATGACGTGGCGAGTGCGTCGTCAGAACTTTTCAGCGCTTCCAATCCATTTCGAATGCCAGCAACTCCGCTGCCGACTTGACCGTTTTCCGCAGTCGTTGTCAGTAGCGATTTGATCTCGGCCTTACCGTCAAGCGCCTGATCGGCGGTATCGACGACTTCAGATGGCGCAGAGGAATTATCTCCACATCCGATAGCACCAAAACTGATCACTCCCAGAACGCAGCACATTACGAACGATTTCGTCATCCGAGGATCCTTTTACGTATAAGACTCAGACTTCAACTATCTGAATCGCGATTGAAAAAGAGCCGCGTCCGGCAAAACGCCAGACGCGGCCGTTGGTTGAAAAGCTTTAAATCAGCATCTGTGTCGCTTAGAAGTCGCCGATTTCCATTCCGTCGTTTCGGCCACCCAGTGCCTGATAGACAGACCAGTCGATTGTATCACCGATGAATTTCACAGCACCGTCGCACATGAGGGTGTGAACGCCGCCAGTGTGCTTGCTGCGGGCTCCAAACAGTCCACCACCATCATAGTGACAGCCGCCACAGTGAAATGAAACGTTCGGGAATTCCGAATTCGGAGTGATCAGCGTGTTAAATGCCGTGCGCATTGGCTCACCATGAAACCATTTATCGCCGACGCGGTTCCCGTTAATGCTGGTGATTCCCGCACCTGCCTGTGCCCAACCAAGGGCATCTTGTTCGGTGATTGCAGGGGTCCCGCCTCGAGGCCACGCTCGCGGGTTAGACCACTCTCCCTTAACGCTGGACCCGTTGCGGACTCGTGACAATTCTTCCTGGCTACCAACAGCCCCGCCCTGGTCAGTGGTGATAATCTCACTGGCCGCGATGGTGTTGGTCGTACCGTCGCTTATCGCGGCGAAGTCGACACGCTCGTGGCGATTGAAGGCACCGTTCTGCTGTCCCTGGTTAACGTCGGCGCTGAACCCGAAGTTTGGTCCCATGCAGACGGCGTAGTTGTTCGGCGCCCCCATGTTTGAAGGAGGGCTGTCTGAAGGGCACCGGAACCCTGGAATCTTGACATTGTTAAGCAGTGCATCGTTGTTTGGTCCGTTGCAACACGCGTTGATGTTGAAGTCGATCTGCTCGTAGAGCGGAGCCTGGTCCACGTAGGGCAACAACATCGCGTGGGCGCTGAAGCTCCGCCAACCGTCACCGTTACCGTCATATCGGCTTCCAA
>JBLFXD010000866.1:0-3217 GCA_047611045.1 Planctomycetaceae bacterium
CCTATCCGTTCATTTTTGAGCCGGGGTTCACGACGCAGATTCAAGCGCAGCTCTGGTCCGGGACATTCGTCATTTTTGCCGCCATCTGTGCAGCCTGCGCCGTCGTGATGGCAAGACGCGGGACAACGGCGGAACTCAAAGTCATCTCAGGAGAGCACGATTCCGAGACAGCGTCAGGACCTGCCGCCGAACCGGATCGCCCGGCCTTCACGCAGATGTTTCTGTGGTTCGCACTGGCCGCCGTACCTTCGACGTTGCTGCTGGCGACAACGAACCAGGTATGTGCAGACATTGCGTCCGTGCCGTTCCTGTGGGTGCTGCCGCTGTCACTTTACCTGCTGAGTTTCATTCTGTGCTTCGACAGCGACCGTTGGTACAACCGACAGAACTTTGGAATCTCGCTCGGCATTTTCGCCGCCGGTTCGTGTTTCCTGCTTTGGGACGCGGCGTTGAACTGGCACTCGATTCGATGGATCGCCGTCCAGGCGGCAATCTTCTTTGGCATGCTCTTCTGCAGTTGCATGGTCTGTCACGGAGAGCTCGTCCGTTTGAAGCCAGATCCCAAATACCTGACAGTTTTCTATCTATCGATTTCTGCCGGCGGAGCGTTGGGCGGACTCTTCGTCGGGATGGTGGCTCCCGTCGTGTTTGATACGCTGATCGAGCTCCACATTGGCATCGTGGCCGGCTGCCTGTTGCTGCTTGCCGTGATTTATCGTGACGAATCGTCGCCGCTCTATCGAGGCCGCATTCCCGCCGCATGGGCAACCATGATCATCGGCGTCGTCGTTCTTGGCTGGACGTTGAACGCTCACGCCAAACGAGTTACACAGAACTCAATCTCGGTCGCGCGAAACTTCTACGGATCGTTGCGAGTCGAAGGCTTCCGTGAATCCTATATTCTGAAACATGGCCAAATCCGACACGGGCATCAGTTCCGCGATGCAGAAAAACGCAAGCTTCCAACTTCATACTACGGCTACGAATCCGGCTGCGGGCTCGCGCTGAAACAACACCTGCCGGACAAGCCGAAACGAGTTGGGCTGATCGGTCTGGGAGCAGGCACGCTCGCCATCTACTCGCGCCCCGGCGATTACTACCGGATTTATGAAATCAATCCGACGGTCGTCGACATGGCCCGCGAATTCTTTACTTACCTGACCGACGCCGAAGGGCAACTGGAAACCGTCATCGCCGATGGCCGGATCGCGCTGGAGCGGGAAGAGCCTCAGCGGTTCGACGTGCTGGTCCTCGACGCGTTTTCCGGCGACGCCATCCCAACCCACCTCCTCACCAAAGAGTGCGGAGAACTCTACATGAAACATCTCAACGAGGATGGAATTCTCGCCATCCACATTACGAATCGACATGTGAATCTGATGCCGGTCTGCAACGGACTTGCCAAAGAGTTCGGACTGGCAGCCGTGTCCGCAATCTCGATGAAAAATTCTGACATGGGCACCAGCGAGGCCCAGTGGGTGCTGCTGTCGCGTTCGCGCGAGCCGCTGAAGAAGATCGACTTTGGACAAACGGCAACCTCATCGCTTGGTGAGCCTGCAATCCTTTGGACGGACAACTTCAGCAACCTGCTCTCTGTGATGGCAAACTGAGTTTCGAGCCAACCGCGACTCCCGCTACATTCTCCGATCACGCGAGTCGACTATCGACTCTCACTCGAAACGTGTCTGGAGACTGATCATGGCTGCCTGCCTTCGCCCGGCCCTGCTTCCTTTGTTCGGCCTGTTGATTTTTGCCTGTCAAATGACGCACGCCGAGCGTGCCTCTGCGGACGATCCAGCGGAACCGGTCACAAGCTGGAAGTACCCACCGGACATGCCCGGTTCGCGGATCGAAATCTACAAACGCGTCGGCGACGTTTCGCTGAACGCGTACATCTTCGAGCCGCAAGGGCATGTGGCTGCCGACCAGCGGCCGGCGATCGTGTTTTTCTTCGGCGGCGGCTGGAAAGGCGGCACTCCCGGACAGTTTCTTCCGCACTGTCAGCATCTGGCTGACCGAGGCATGGTCGCGATTTCTGTCGACTACCGAGTGAAGAGTCGGCAGGACGCATGGCCGCAGGACTGTGTCGAAGATGCCAAGTCAGCGATTCGCTGGGTCAGGAAAAACGCGAAACGCATGGGTGTCGATCCGAAGCGAATCGCCGCCGGAGGAGCATCAGCCGGCGGGCATCTTGCTGCGGCAACGGCACTCATCAAGGGGTTCGAGCGGAAGTCCGAAGACACGTCGATCAGCTCCGTCCCAAACGCGATGGTCCTGTTCAACCCGGCCGTGGCACTGACTCAGGTCGATGGCCTGAAACTCGTTCCCGAAGACAAACTCGAAGACATCAAAGCACGCACGCAAGGTCGCCCGGAAGAAATCGCGCCAATCAATCACGTCCGGAAGGGCATGCCCCCGTCGGTCATCTTTCACGGAACCGCCGACCCCACCGTCCTGTTTGCCAGCGTCGAAGAATTCGCCAAACGAATGACCGCCGCCGGCAACCGCTGCGAGCTGATGCCGTACAAAGATCAAATCCACGGTTTCTTCAACGCGGGCCGCGGCAAAGGCGAAGCTCGCACAAAAGCGAACCGCAACTATCACAAGACGCTCGTGCAAATGGATGCGTTTCTGGAATCACTCGGTTATCTGAACCCCCAGAGTTAACACCTCAAGACTGTGATCTTTGTGTAGGGAGTGACAAGCGGAGCGAATTCAGAGTCGGGTGTGCCGACGGGGACAACCGTCGAGATTCGTAACCGTAGTGGTGCCTGGCAGATCTCCGCGCCGGCACACCACAATTAACTGACCCATCAGCGAAACGAACAGACGAAACTCATGGCAGAACTTCGGAAGGATCCGATTACCAGCGAGAGAGTGATCATCGCCCCCGATCGAGCGGCGCGACCGTTCGACCACGAAGAAAATGGAGCCGGCGCGCCGCCGGACGTCTGCCCGTTCTGCCAAGGCAATGAGGCCGAAACTCCGGGTACCGTATTGACGATCCCGAGCGACGACTCACCCGATGACTGGTCCGTCCGCGTCATCCCCAACCGTTACCCTGCCGTGGTCTCTCCTGCTGCGGTCACGCCATCTTCCGACTTTTTCGAACTGACTCCCGCCGTCGGCTACCACGAAGTCATCGTCGAAAGCCCCTCCCACGACCTGGCAATGCGGAACCTGCCTCCCGACCAGATCGCCCGAGTCCTGCGTGCCT
>JBLFXD010000867.1:0-3202 GCA_047611045.1 Planctomycetaceae bacterium
TTGCAAAATGGCACGAACTTAAGAACGCGACGGGAGTGGCCGGCGACGAAACCGCGAAGCAGATCGAGACGCACTATCGATCGCTGTTCGAGCAGGCTGAATCTGCATTTGCGGAAGCTCGCAAGAAAGATTCCAAAGCCACGAAGATCGACGATGAAACATTGGAGTCGGCGCGGGCGGCTTTGCACGACCTGTCCGGTTTTCTGGCCGTCCCGCCGAAGCCTGAGTTCGCTTTCGACGAAGAGACGCTCACTGAGTATTACCGGCTGATGGAAGAGGCTCGTCTGGCCGAAAGTGGTGCTCCCGATGAACCGTCCATCATGGGAGTGGCCGACGGGACGGTACTGACGAGTCTGCCGATCCACATTCGCGGCAGCCATCGCAATTTCGGCGACCCTGTCGCCCGCGAGTTTCCCGAGGTCATGCGAACTTCAACGGTCCGGCCCGTTCTGCCAACGAATCAAAGCGGCCGACTGGAACTGGCTCGGTGGATGGCCAGCACGCAGCACCCGCTGACCGCTCGCGTTTTCGTCAACCGTGTCTGGCGATGGCATTTTGGTGTGGGCATCGTCAGCTCGACTGAGAATTTCGGCAGGCTCGGCGATCGACCATCGCATCCGGAATTGCTCGACTGGCTGGCTCGACGATTTATGGAAGGCGGCTGGTCAACGAAGGAGCTGCACCGGCTGATTCTGTCCTCGAACGTTTATCAGATGGCGTCCTCGAATTCCGATCGCACGCTGGCGGAAGCGGATCCGGAGAATCGACTGCTTTGGAAGTTTGGTCTGCAGCGTTTGGAAGCCGAACAAATTCGGGATGCAATTCTCGCCGTCTCGGGAAGACTGGATACGGAACTCGGCGGCAAGACCATCCCGCTGCGAAACAGGCAGTTCGTTTTTAATCACACATCGGTCGACCACACAAAGTATGACAGCCTCAGACGCTCACTCTATCTGCCGGTGATTCGAAACAACGTTTACTCGCTGTTCAGCCAGTTCGATTTTCCAGACCCAACCATGCCGACCGGAAGCCGCAACGCAACGGTCGTGGCTCCTCAGGCGTTATTGATGATGAACGCCGGCTTGGTCATGGACTCGGCAGACCATCTGGCGACGCTATTGCTGAGTGAATCTCTCGACAATTCACGACGGGTGTACGTTGCGTACGAACGGGCACTTGGCCGGCTGCCTTCCGAATCAGAAACCAAACGCTCGCTGGCTTTCATATCCGAACTGACGTCAGCTGCTCTTGCTGATGCGGCGAGCGTTGATGCCAAAGCCGAGCATAGTGCCTGGTCGATGTTCTGCCAGAGCCTGTTCGCGAGCAACGAATTTATCTATCTGAGGTAGTCATGGCTGAGATCACAACCTCGAAGCACGCGACAGCGGCTGACGATGCGCTGTTGCCGGAACGACGGCGTTTGCTGAAGAGTGCAGCCGTCGGATTCGGGCATCTTGCGTTCAGCGCTCTGCTCGCGGAGGACGCGGACGGCGCCGATAGTTCCGTCGCGAAGAACGTCGACCCGCTGGCATCAAAACCGCCTCAGGTACCGGCGCGAGCGAAACGGATTGTCTTCCTCTTTATGAAAGGAGGACCATCGCACGTGGACACGTTCGATCCGAAGCCGCTGCTCGATCGCGACAGCGGAAAACCGCTGCCGTTTGACCTTCCGCGAGTGACCTTTGCCAAACAGGGCAACCTGCTGCGTTCGCCCTGGAAGTTCAAGCAGCATGGTGAGAGCGGCCTGCCCGTCAGTGCTCTGTTCCCGAATGTTGCAAAGCATGTCGACGATCTGTGCGTTCTGCGTTCGGTCCACGGAACGAATCCCGCTCACGGCGGCGCGTTGCTGAAGCTGCACACGGGGTCGGATCAGTTTGTGCGTCCGAGCATGGGCTCGTGGTTGATCTACGGCCTGGGTACGGAGAACCAGAACCTGCCGGCCTTTGTGACGATCTGCCCGACGCTGGCGCATGGCGGAGTCAACAACTGGGGCTCTGCCTTTCTGCCCGCTCATTGCCAGGGAACGCCGATCGGCAACGCCAGCCTCGCGTCGTCCGCGGCTCAGGTGAAGCACATTCGCAACTCGAGACTGACTGCAGGACAACAGCGGAAACAGCTTGATCTCATCGCGGCGATGAATCGTGACCACTTGAAGGTTGCCGGCAACGATCAGGCATTGGAGGGACGACTGAGTTCGTTCGAACTGGCGTACCGCATGCAGTCAACAATGCCCGAAGTCCAGGACCTGTCCGAGGAAACGGACGGAACGCAGAAGCAGTACGGAATCGACGATCCGGTGACTCAGGACTTTGGTCGACAATGTCTGCTGGCTCGGAGGTTTCTGGAGCGCGGCGTCCGGTTCGTCCAGGTCACGCACAGCGACAGCGAAGTTCAATGGGATCAGCACGGAAACCTTTACCAGGGCCACACGAAGAACGCATCCGAAGTCGACAAGCCCATCGCCGGTTTCCTGCAGGACTTGAAAGACCGAGACCTGCTGAAAGACACGCTCGTGCTCTGGGGCGGCGAATTCGGTCGAACACCGACCGCTCAAGGTACCAACGGTCGAGACCACAACCCGCACGGATTCACCATGTGGATGGCCGGTGCCGGCGTGAAGGGCGGATACGCCTACGGAGCAACCGACGAGTACGGCTACTACGCAGCCGAAAACAAGATGCACGTCCACGATCTCCACGCAACAATTCTTCATCTGCTCGGACTGGATCACGAACGGCTGACGTACCGCTATGCCGGCCGCGATTTCCGTCTGACCGACGTCGCCGGCCACGTCGCCAAAGACATCATGACGTGATAGCCTCGGAAGAAAGCGGAACGCAGAGTTCGAGGACGACTCGCAGAGAAGAGTGAGGACTCTCCTGCTTCCTCTGCATTCTTCCTCTCTGCGACCTCTGCGTTAAAAAATCTGAATTGGCATTTATCCTTCGGCCTCCCAAATGAATATCCAAACGGTCGAGCAGCTCGACGACGCTCTCAGCCTTCCACCGGATTCGCTAGCCCAATCACTCGCCCAGCTCGACGGTGACATTCTCGTGCTGGGCGTCGCGGGGAAGATGGGACCGACGCTGGCCCGCATGGCGAAACGAGCATCGGACCAGGCTGGCGTTGCTCGACGAGTGATCGGTGTTGCTCGGTTCTCGAATGCCGCCGAGCGTCAGAAACTTGACGCCTGGGGAATCGA
>JBLFXD010000868.1:0-3201 GCA_047611045.1 Planctomycetaceae bacterium
CGTATCATTTTCAGAACGGAATGGTCAACGAGGTGCCTTGGTACGGATGGAACGTCGATTACGGATGGATCATCTGCGTGAAGAAACGGCCAGATTACGTCTCGCAGCGAGTTCCAGTCTTGGTCATTGAGACCCGATCCGTAGACATCACTCGAGTTAGCCATGACTCGGTTCACTGTGGTGTAGGCTGGGTCGTGCCCCAGCAGTTGCGAATTGAATAATGCAGGGGCGAGACCCTGCCCACTTGGTTTGTTGGAGAGCGAGCTTCGCACAGGATTGAGAAGTCAGGCTGGCGGATGGTCGGCGGTTGATTTTGTGCGACCAGTGGAGCGTTTCTTTTTTGTGTTGCTGATGGTTTGCTTGATCGCTCCGGTCAGTAGCGTGGTGGTCGTGCCGATCCACAGGAAGGTGTAGCCGGCAGCTTGAAGAGCGGCAGCGTCGGTGCCGGCCCAGACTTTCTTTCCGGCTTTGTCGGCGGCTTCTTTGACTTGAGTCAGGGCTCGGGTGTAGTTCTCGTTTTCCGGATCCCAGCAGCAGCCCAGGTCCGCAGACAGGTCATACGGGCCGAGGCCGAGTGCCGTTACGAGTGGGTGGTTGGCGAGTGACTCGGCATTGTCAGCGCCGACCTGGGATTCGATTTGCGGGATGACGATGAAGTGTTCTTCGAAGTCGGATTTCCATGTTTCGTACTGGTAATTGCCGAGCCAGTAGTTGCCCATGCCTCCGGGCCGACGCCGGCCTCGCGGAGGCATCAGGACGGCTTCCTGGACTTCGTCAAGCTGATCGGTCGTCTCGACGCACGGAAGCAGCAATCCGCAGGGACCCATGTCGATCGCTCGTCGAATGACGGATGCCTCGCACGAAACCGTGCGCATCAGGACGGGGAAATTCGCCAGCCGACCCACCTGGCAAATGTGACTGACAAGATCGTCCGAGAAGTTGCCGTGCTCACGATCGATGATGAGATAGTCCAACCCGCCGGTCTGGCAGATCTCGACCAGAAACGGCCACGCCTGGTCGGTCGCCATCAGGCCGATGACCAGTTCGTCGGTGGCAAGTTTCGCTTTCAGTTCTGCCGCTGGTTTCAACATGCTTGGATTGTTCCTGATTGTGCGATCGGACGGGCAATGGAAAACTCGACGTCGATTTCTCAGGGACGAGTATTCAGCAGATGCTTTTTCACAAAGGCCGTCGCGCGTTTTGAAGTCGCTCCGCCAGCCCCTGAGACTCCGTGGTTTCCGCCGGGGATGACAACGAGTTCAGATTCAACGCTGAGCGATTCCAGTTTCTTATGCAGGTTGGTCGCGTGTTCGATGGGCACGATGTCGTCTTTGTCGCCGTGCACCTGCATGACCGGGGGATCGTCTTTGCTGGCAAACGAAATCGGCGAGACGTTTTTGATCAGTTTCGCGGACAGATCGGCGGCGGGAGTGCGAGGCTCGTAGCCGATCAATTGTCGGTAAGCCGGATGCCGGTGCTCGATGCTGCTGAGCAGCGTCCAGTCGGTCGGCCCGGCGAAGCTGACGGCGCAGGCAACTCGCGAAGATTGGCGGTTGACCGAGTCTTCGGACTTTGCGTCAGCCGCGTCGTCGTGCAAAGCAACGTATGCCGACAGGTGACCGCCTGCGGATCCTCCGGTCACTCCCAGCCGCTTCGTGTCGATGTTCCACTTTTCTGCGTTTTGCCGAACGAACTGAATCGCTCGCAGACAGTCATTCACCTGGGCAGGATGACTTGCGACATCGGTGAAACGATACTCGACGGAAACAACCGAGAGCTGTCCGTCGGCAACGAATTCCTTCAGCCAGTTCGGGATGTTGTTCTTGGAACCGGCTCGCCATCCGCCACCGTGAATATAGATCATCGCCGGAGTCGGTTTGTCTGACTTCGCCAGGTAAACGTCGACACATTGCGATGCGTGATCGTCGTCGTAAGCGACGTCACGTTGCACAGGCATGACATTGCGAGCTTGTCCAAAACTCGGCGCGGCCAGCATGAGCAATAACAAGCCACTGGTGGCACAGGCGGTGATTGTTTTCAGACTCGTATTCATGAGCGTTGTCTCCCAACAGGTCGCGAAAGATTTAACACGGCAGCACTCTATCTCGCGCCTGACGATTCAGGAAGCGGGTCGAGTTTGCATTCTTTGTGATCGACTCGTCTAGTGAAGAGGTTAAGTCAACGCAGCGGTGACTTCGTTGTTTTCAAAGAGTTGGAACTGTCATGGCAGCACCATCCGACGTCCGGCAGCGAGAGTTTGGTTCGACGGACTGGAGCATCGTCAGACAACTTGACGGCCCCGACGCCGAACTGGCTCTGGCGAAGTTGTGCGAGCAGTACTGGCAACCGCTTTACGCCTATGTGCGAAGCAAAGTGCGGGACGTTCATAAGGCTCAGGATTTGACGCAGGGATTCTTCGCTCACGTGATGGCGAAGGATTCTTTGCGGCAGGCGGCTCCGGATCGAGGCCGCTTTCGATCGTTTGTGCTGGCGTCGCTGACGAATTTCATGACGAACGAGTACGCGGCCGAAAACGCCCAGCGTCTCGGCGGACAGGTTCGACAAGTTTCGCTCGACTTCGACGACGGCGATCAACATTTCAGCCGAGCGACCGCCGAGTCGATGACTCCCGAGAGGGTGTTCGATCGAGCGTGGACGCTGACGCTGCTCGACCGGGTTGCCGAGCGGCTTCGAACCGAACACGAAGGAGCAGGAGAGGCGGATCGCTTCGAAGCGTTGAACGCAACGCTGACGTCGGTAGGTCGAGGACCAAGGTACGACGAAATAGCAGAGAAGTTGCAGGTAAC
Organism: Planctomycetaceae bacterium; assembly: GCA_047611045.1. Taxonomy (GTDB): domain Bacteria; phylum Planctomycetota; class Planctomycetia; order Planctomycetales; family Planctomycetaceae; genus JABMPE01. The sequence goes on from JBLFXD010000868.1 coordinate 2,808, forward strand.
CGAAGCCGCCGCTCGGCAGGCAGCGTCTCGTCTGCGTAAACGTTACCGCGAACTGTTGCGTCTCGAAGTCGGCCGCACGCTGGAAGACAACGGCGACATCGAAGACGAGATTCGACAGATGTTTGCGTCGCTGGGGTAGGTCTTCGAGACGCACTCTGCGAAGTCGACTTTATGAATCTGCCGCACACGCTGCCGGGGCTGCCTGCGGATACTGAAGTGTGCCGACGATTTCGCTGACGCTGGTCGCGCCCTCGGCGTCGAGCAGGTTACTCAGTTCGGCAGGCAGTCGAGATGCCAGACCGGGTGAGTAGAAGCTGGCGGTTCCGATCTGCACGGCCGACGCTCCGGCGACCAGAAATTCCATCACGTCGTCGAGGTTCTGAATTCCCCCGAC